>NZ_JBZXEA010000046.1:0-44261 GCF_058725345.1 Pseudomonas sp. DW-iso17
TAGGTACCCCCTGAATGAATTTCAGGGGATTTTACAGAAGACCTTGAAAGGGCTGAGCATAAGAATGCAGTTCAAATGTGGGAGCTGGCTTGCCTGCGATGAATACACCGCAAATCCATCTGATTGGCCCCATCCGGGGAACATCAATCCGTCACACCGGTCGGTTACATAAGTAGCTGCACGCGGCCGCGCGACGAACGCGTGCAAAAACGCGACATTTTTAGTTGATCCCACGCCCGCCAAGCCCTAAAGTTCGCGCCGAACGTCCATGCTGGAAACGATCCATCCGGCTCAAGTACTGACGACGAGACAGCAAGGCCAAGGGCAGCTTACCCCATGGCCTTTTTGCTTTCGGCGACATGCCTTGGGAAGTAGGCGAACCAAAGTGGGGATACGGAGGACGTTCATTTGCACCCATTGATCAAATTAGTTTGCCCTTAGGAGTTCCCAGCATGTCGATCAACGTCGAAGATTATTTCGCGCGCGCCACTTTTGACAAAATGAAGGCGTTCGCCGACAAGCAAGAAACCCCGTTCGTGGTGATCGACACCGCGATGATCAGCCAGGCCTACGACGACCTGCGCGCCGGTTTCGAATTCGCCAAGGTGTATTACGCCGTCAAGGCCAACCCGGCCGTTGAGATCATCGACCTGTTGAAAGACAAGGGTTCGAGCTTCGACATCGCCTCGATCTATGAGCTGGACAAGGTCATGGACCGCGGCGTCAGCGCCGACCGTATCAGCTACGGCAACACCATCAAGAAATCCAAGGACATCCGCTACTTCTATGAGAAGGGCGTGCGTCTGTTCTCCACCGACTCCGAAGCCGACCTTCGCAACATCGCCAAGGCCGCGCCGGGTTCGAAAGTGTATGTGCGTATCCTCACCGAAGGCTCGACCACTGCTGACTGGCCATTGTCGCGTAAATTCGGCTGCCAGACCGACATGGCCATGGACCTGCTGATCCTCGCCCGCGATCTGGGCCTGGTGCCTTACGGCATCTCGTTCCACGTCGGCTCGCAACAGCGCGACATCAGCGTGTGGGACGCAGCCATCGCCAAGGTCAAGGTGATCTTCGAACGCCTCAAAGAAGAAGACGGCATCCACCTGAAGCTGATCAACATGGGCGGCGGCTTCCCGGCCAACTACATCACCCGCACCAACAGCCTGGAAACCTACGCCGAAGAAATCATCCGTTTCCTTAAAGAAGACTTCGGTGACGACCTGCCGGAAATCATCCTGGAGCCTGGCCGTTCGCTGATCGCCAACGCCGGTATCCTGGTCAGCGAAGTGGTGCTGGTGGCGCGCAAGTCCCGTACCGCCGTCGAGCGCTGGGTGTACACGGATGTGGGCAAGTTCTCCGGCCTGATCGAAACCATGGACGAAGCCATCAAGTTCCCGATCTGGACCGAGAAGAAAGGCGAGATGGAAGAAGTGGTCATCGCCGGCCCGACCTGCGACAGCGCCGATATCATGTACGAAAACTACAAGTACGGCCTGCCGTTGAACCTGGCCATTGGTGATCGTCTGTACTGGTTGTCGACCGGTGCCTACACCACCAGCTACAGCGCGGTGGAGTTCAATGGGTTCCCGCCGCTGAAATCCTTCTACGTTTAACCCCACCCCCGATCGTTCCCACGCTCTGCGTGGGAACGCCTCCTGTGACGCTCTGCGTTACGCGCTCAAGTGCGGACGCGGAGCGTCCAGGGCGGCATTCCCACGCGGAGCGTGGGAACGATCAGCTCGTAGCTCGTTGCTGGTACAACTCGGCCATGGCGCGAATTCGCGGGTCATCCGCCCGTGCCAGCGCCTTGTGTGCCGTTTGCAGAAACTTGAGATTCCCGCCTGCCAGCGCCTTGTGCAACCACTCCAGCGCCGCGTCGACCTGGCCGCTGCCTGCCAGCACCGCCGCATGGCTGAACTGCCCACGAAAATCACCTGCCTCGGCTGAGCGGCGGTACCACTCAACGGCCGCCTCAACATCCTTGGGGCAATGCTGCCCGTCTTCCAGGTAACGCCCGAGCAGGTTCATCGACTTGGCATGGCCCTGTTCGGCAGCCTGGCGATACAGCGCCAGTGCTTGCGCCTGGTCTTCAACAACGCCACGGCCGGTAGCCAAGAGGTTGGCGTAGTTGTATTGCCCCCAATCCAACCCGGCGTGTGCCGCCAGACGATATTCCCGTGCTGCGGCGGCTTCATCGACAGCGCAGCCCCAGCCATGCTCGCGGCAACGCCCGATCATATTGCGCGCCATCAGGTGCCCGCCCTGCGCGGCAATCTGGAACCAGCGCAGCGCCAATGCTTCATCGCGTGCGATGCCGCGCCCTTCCAGCAGAATTTGCCCGAGCAGGGCCTGGGCATCGACCACGCCTGCCTTGGCCGCGATCAGAATGGCCTGGGCGGCGCGCACCGGGGAGTCATCGAGCATGCTCTGCAATTGTTCGACATTGAGCACTTCTTCGCGGCGCAATAAAAAGCCCATGCTCAGACCTCGACCCAGCGGCGCAACAGGTTGTGGTAGGTGCCGGTGAGCTGGATCAGCGCAGGGTGGTCGGGCACGTCGCGGGTCAGTTGCTGGATCGCGCCGTCCATTTCAAACAGCAAGGTGCGCTGGCTGTCTTCGCGCACCAGGCTTTGGGTCCAGAAGAACGAGGCATAACGCGCGCCACGGGTCACCGCGTTGACTTTGTGCAGGCTGGAGCCGGGGTACAGCACCATGTCGCCGGCGGGTAGCTTGACCCGCTGCAGGCCGAACGTGTCCTGGATCTCCAGTTCCCCACCGTCGTAGTCGTCGGGGTCGCTGAAGAACAGCGTGGACGACAGGTCGGTGCGCACGCGCTCATGGCTGCCTTTGGGTTGGCGCACCGCGTTGTCGATATGAAAGTCGAAACTGCCGCCAGCGGTGTAGCAGTTGAGCAGTGGCGGGAAGACTTTATGCGGCAGCGCGGCCGACATGAACAGCGGGTTGCTCCACAACCGTTCCAACATCGCCGCGCCGATTTCCTTGGCCAGGGGGTGGCCTTCGGGTAATTGCAGGTTGTGCTTGGCCTTGGCCGACTGGTGCCCGGCGGTGATTTTGCCGTCAGCCCATTCGGTCTCTTCCAGGGCTTGGCGAATGCGCAGCACCTCCTCGCGAGAGAACAGGCCGGGAATGTGCAGCAACATGAGGCAATACCTGCGATCAGAGAGGCGCCAATGGTATTGATTCTTATCCGCCCTGTAAAACGCGAGGACGAACGAGAACACAAAATCCGTAAAGAAAAAGTGTAAAGAATGTAAATTTGATGCGAATAGCAATATCTCGCAATTGATACAAAGTCTTGTTGGCCCTATATTCCGCGGCCTCACATCCTTGGGGAAGGGACACGTCATGTCGCGCACTATTCTAAAAATACCGGCCAGTTCACCACGCATGCTGGCCTCCGCCATTGGCGTTGCCCTGAGTGCCGGCTCCGCCGCCCACCTGGCGCAGGCGGCTGAAAATACCGAGCCAACAGGCGAGCGCAACCCTATCTCCCTCGGCGCCACCAACATCACCGGCCAGGAGCAGGACAACACCTCCTACCAGGTGGAGAAAGCCTCGTCGCAGAAGTACACCGCGCCGCTGGTGGACACGCCGCGCTCGGTCACCGTGGTGCCGCAACAAGTCCTCAAGGACACCGCCGCCACCTCGTTGCAGGACGCCTTGCGCACCGTACCGGGTATCACCTTCGGTGCCGGTGAAGGTGGCAACCCTCAGGGCGACCGTCCGTTCATCCGTGGTTTTGATGCCCAGGGCGATACCTACCTCGATGGCGTACGCGATACCGGCGGCCAGAGCCGCGAGATCTTCGACATCGAGTCCATCGAAGTCAGCAAAGGCCCGAACTCTTCGTTCGGCGGCCGTGGCTCGGCCGGTGGCAGCCTCAACCTGGTGAGCAAGACCCCACAAGCGCGGGACTTCACCAACGGCGGCTTTACCTACGGCTCCGACCAGACCCGCCGCTATGTGCTCGACGTGAACCGCCAGTTCCTGGACGACAGCGCGGCATTCCGCCTGAACCTGATGAGCCATGAACAAAACGTGGCTGGCCGCGATGCGGTGAACTACGACCGTTGGGGTGTAGCCCCGTCGCTGACGTTTGGCCTGGGCACGCCGACCCGCGTCAACCTCAGCTACTACCACATGGAAAGTGACGACCTGCCGGATTCGGGGATTCCGTATGGCTATGGCTCAGCGACCGCCACGGCCCACGCGCATGACAAACCCAACGACGGCGACGACAGCAACAACTTCTACGGTTTGAAAAGCCGTGACTTCCGCAAGACCCGCGCCGACATCAGCACGTTCTCCATCGAGCACGACCTGAACGACAACATGACGCTCAAGAACACCCTGCGCCACGGCAGCACCGGCCAGGACTATGTGCTCACCCAGCCGGATGACAGCAAGTTCAACGTCAACCGCTACGGCACCGTCTGGCGTCGCGCCAACAGCCGTGTCTCCACCACGACCACAACCACCAACCAGACTGACCTGTTTGGCAGCTTCCAGGCCCTGGGCTTCAAGCACACTTACTCTACTGGCCTGGAGTTCACCGGTGAAGAAACCCGTGTCAGCGGCTACACCGTCAGCCCTAACGCCAACCCGGTGTGCACAACGGCCAAGGGCAGCCTGGGCGGCCAGTGCACGTCGCTGAGCAACCCGAACCCGGACGACGCCTGGAACGGCAGCATTGCGCGCAACTATATGGGCACCAACACCAAAGCCACCAGCCGCGCCGCGTACGTGTTCGATACCATCGAGCTCGATCCGAAATGGCTGCTGAACGTGGGCCTGCGCTACGACACCTTTGACACCGAAGCCAACACCAACGCAGTGCCGAGCGCGACGGTAAAAGCCCGCAGCAAGATCAAGGACGACAGTCAGTTCTTTAACTGGCAGGCCGGCCTTGTCTGGAAGCCGGTGGAGAACGGCAGCATCTACGCCTCGTACGCCACATCGGCCACGCCAGCCGGTGGCCTGATAGGCGAAGGTTCCGACGGCAACCCGCTGTCTGCCGGTGCTGCCACCAGCGACTTGCAGCCAGAAGAAACCGTCAACTACGAACTGGGCACCAAATGGGACCTGTTCCACGACCGCCTGTCCCTGACCGCAGCCGTGTTCCGCACCGAGAAGAAAAACACCCGCATCCTGGTGGATGCACTCACCTACCAGAACGCCGGTGAATCTCAGGTCGACGGCATCGAGTTGTCCGCCAGCGGCAAAATCACCGAACAATGGCAGGTGTTTGCGGGCTACAGCTATCTGGACAGCGAACTGGTCAAATCCGGCCTCAACGGGCGTAACGGTGTCGTGAGTGCGGGCTCCAACAAAGGCAATCAGATGCCCAACACGCCGAAGAACTCCTTCAGCCTGTGGACCACCTACGAGATCACGCCCAAGCTGACCGTCGGCGGCGGCGCCTTCTACGTCGATGAGGTTTACGGCGATGTCGGCAACACAGTGTATGTACCCTCCTACACCCGCTACGACGCCATGGCCAGCTACAAGCTGACCAAGAACGTCGACCTGCAACTGAACGTGCAGAACCTGACCGACAAAACCTACTACGACAAGGCCTTCTCCACGCATTTCGCCAACCAAGCGGCCGGGCGTACGGCGTTGTTGACCACCAGCTTCCACTTCTAAAAGCGGTAAAGTTCCAGCCAGAAGCCCCACACATCGGATGCGTGGGGCTTTTGCGTGTTCCCAGGCAACTCACGGCATAATGCGCGCCGTGATCAGATATCCAGCTAAGCGAGGCGCTCCGACGTGTTGAAGAAAACCCTGTTCCAGTTGCATTGGTTCTTCGGCATCACGGCCGGGCTGGTGCTGGCCTTGATGGGGGTCACCGGGGCCGCGTACTCGTTTCAGGACGAGATCCTGCGGGCGCTCAACCCCACCGTGTTGAGCGTGCAGAAACGCGAGGCCGGTGTACTGCCGCCCGCCGAGCTGGTACGCAAGCTGGAAGCGGCCGAAGGCAAGACCGTGGCCATGCTGTGGGTAGAAAGTGAAAGCGGCAACGCCGGCCGCGTGTCCTTCACCCCGCCACCGGGCGAGCGCCGTGGCCAGATGCGCTACTTTGACCCGTACACCGGCGACTACATGGGTGACGCGGTCGGCCAGGACCTGTTCGGTTTTATCCTGCAATTGCACCGCTTCCTCGCCATCGGCGATACCGGGCGCAATATCACCGGCGCCTGCACCCTGATCCTGCTGTTTTTCTGCCTCTCCGGCCTGTACCTGCGCTGGCCGCGCCAGGTGAAAAGCTGGCGCGTCTGGCTGACCCTGGACTGGCGCAAAAAGGGCCGCAGCTTCAATTGGGACCTGCACTCGGTATTCGGCACCTGGTGCCTGTTGTTTTATCTGCTGGCGGCACTGACAGGGCTGTACTGGTCCTACGACTGGTACAACCGTGGCGTGACCAAACTGCTGTCCGACGCGCCGCAGAACGAACGCATGCGCAAGCGCGGCCCGGCTCCCGCAGGCCCGGCTCCGGTGGCCAACTATGACGCAATCTGGAGCAGCATCTACAGCAACGCCGGCCCCGACTTGAGCGCCTACAACATTCGGATGCCCGCGGTCGCCGGGCAACCGGCCACCGTGTATTACCTGCTCACTTCATCGCCCCATGACCGTGCCCTGAACCAGATCAACCTGGACCCGGCCACCGGCGAGGTCAAATCCCACGAGCGCTACGCCAGCAAAAGCCTCAAGGCGCAGTTGCTGACCAGTGTGTATGCGCTGCACACCGGCAGCTATTTCGGCCTGGTCGGGCGCATCGTCCTCACCGTCAGCTCACTGCTTATGCCGCTGTTTTTCATCACGGGCTGGCTGCTGTACCTCGACCGACGCCGCAAAAAGCGCCAGGTCCGCGATGCCCGCAAAGGTTTGACAGATAACCACAGCAATGCCCCGGCCTGGCTGATCGGCTTCGCCAGCCAGAGCGGCTTTGCCGAACAACTGGCCTGGCAAACGGCCGGGCAACTGCAGGCTGCGGGCCTGGCGGTGAAGGTGCAGCCTTTGGGCAGTGTCAGCCGCGACGACCTCAGCCAATCACAGAACGCGCTGTTTGTGGTCAGTACCTTTGGCGACGGCGAAGCCCCCGACAGCGCCCGAGGTTTCGAGCGCAGCGTGCTCGGCCATTCGCTGCCCCTCACAGGCTTGAACTACTCGGTGCTGGCCCTGGGTGACCGGCAGTACGAACATTTTTGCGGCTTTGCCCGGCGCCTGCATTTCTGGCTGACCAACCAGGGCGGCACCCCGCTGTTTGCCCCGGTGGAAGTCGACAGCGGCGACGCAGTGGCCCTGCACACCTGGCAACAGCAACTGGGCCAGCTCACCGGGCATGCGCCGGCAGCGGCCTGGCCGACGGCCCAGTACGAAAACTGGACCCTGAGCCAACGCACCCTGCTCAACCCCGACAGTGTCGGCTCGCCCGTCTACCTGCTGGGCCTCACATCCACGTCTGCACACAGCTGGCTGGCCGGCGACCTGGTGGAAGTCCTGCCGCGCAATTGCCCCTGGGCCATCGAACACTTCCTGGCCGGCCTGGGCTTGGTCGGCAGCGACGGTGTGGTGATCGACGGCGTGGCCCACACCCTTGATCAGGCCCTGGCCACGCGCCAACTGCCGGACAACCGCACGCACCTGGTCGGCCTGCACGCCCAGGCGTTGGTGGACGCGCTGGTCCCCCTGGGCATGCGCGAATACTCCATCGCCTCGATTGCCAGCGACGGCGTGCTGGAGCTGATTGTGCGCCAGGAGCGCCACCCCGACGGCAGCCTGGGGCTTGGCTCCGGCTGGCTGACTGAACACGCCGCCCTCGGCTCGGCCATCAGCCTGCGCCTGCGGCGCAACAGCGGCTTCCATTTGCCCGACGCGCCTGTGCCACTGATTCTGCTGGGCAACGGCACCGGCCTGGCGGGCCTGCGTAGCTTGCTCAAGGCGCGTATTGCCGGCGGCCAGCAGCGAAACTGGCTGCTGTTCGGCGAGCGCAATATCGCCCACGACTACCTGTGCCAGGACGAACTGCAAGGCTGGCTCGCCAGTGGAGACCTGGCCCTGCTGGACCTGGCATTTTCCCGCGATCAAGAGGAGAAGGTCTACGTACAGGATCGCCTGCGCGAGTCAGCGGATGTGCTGCGCAAATGGCTGGCGGATGGCGCGGCGATTTATGTGTGTGGCAGCTTGCAGGGGATGGCGACGGGGGTGGATCAGGCACTGGCAGACATCTTGGGCAAGGAGGCGCTGGAGCGCCTGATCGAACAGGGCCGCTATCGTCGGGATGTCTACTGACCCGAGAAACAAAGAAGATCAAAGGTGGGAGCTGGCTTGCCTGCGATGGCGGCCTATCAGTGAAAGATTTTTTCACTGACAGATCGCTATCGCAGGCAAGCCAGCTCCCACAGTTTTGGCTGCATTCCGATCAGGCCGGTTGCAGTTTTTGCTCGAACACGGAAACCCCGTCCAAGTCCCGTAGCATCACCGTCAACTCCGCCGTCTGCCCATCTATCTGCACTTCACCAAAAAACTGAAAGCCCGCAAACGGCGAGGTATTCTGCGCCGGTGGCGCCTTCTGGAACACCACGTGCGGGCCAAAGGTTTTATCCAGTGGGTTGGGCCCGAAACTCCCAGCATTCAACGGCCCTGCCACAAACTCCCAGAACGGCTCGAAATCCTGGAACGTCGCACGGTCAGGGTGATAGTGATGCGCTGCACAGTAATGCACATCGGCCGTCAGCCACACGTGGTTGCGCACCTTATGCTCATGCAGGAACCCCAGCAGTTCGGCGATCTCCAGCTCACGCCCTTGCGCCGGGCCAGGGTCGCCATTGGCGATCGCTTCCCAACGCGCCACGCCGGGGCTGACTTCACCGTCGGGCACGCCCAGACCGATGGGCATGTCGGCGGCGACCACCTTCCACTGCGCTTGCGAGGCCTTGAGCCCGCGTTTGAGCCAGTCCAACTGTTCCCGCCCGAGGAAGGGTTTTTCCGCGCCCAGGTTGTCATCATTCGGCCCACGATAGCTGCGCATATCCAACACAAACACATCCAGCAGCGGCCCATAACTGAGCTTGCGATAAATGCGCCCGCCACCGTCGGCGCTCTGTCGGCGCATGGGTGAATATTCCAGCCAGGCCTGGCGGGCACGGCCCACCAAGGTATTGATGTCGCGGGTCTGGTAACGCTCATCCAACTGCTTGCTCGATGACCAGTTGTTGATCACCTCGTGATCGTCCCACTGCCAGATCTGCGGTACCTCGGCATTGAAGCGGCGCACGTTTTCATCCAGCAGGTTGTAGCGGTAATTACCGCGATATTCATCGAGGGTTTCCGCGACTTTGCTTTTGGCTTCGGTGGTAATGTTGCGCCAGATGCGCCCGCCTTCAGTGGTGAGCTGCGCGGGGACCGGGCCGTCGGCATAGATGGTGTCGCCGCTGTGGATAAAAAAGTCCGGCAGGCGCAGGCGCATGGCTTCATAGATGCGCATGCCACCGATGTCCGGGTTGATGCCGAAGCCTTGGCCGACAGTGTCGCCGCTCCACACAAAACGGATGTCACGCCGCTGTTGCGGCACGCTACGCAAGTGGCCGAACCAGGGTTCACTGGCAATGCCGGTCTGGGCGTCTTCGAAATGCACGCGGTAGAAAATCGCCTGGTCGACCGGCAGCCCGGTGAGCTCGACACGGGCGGTAAAGTCGGTGCGGCTGTCGGCCAGGGGCGAGACGAATCGGCGCGGGTTGCTGAACACGCTGCGGGTATCCCACTCCACCACCATCTTCGCCGGGCGGTCACTGCGGCTCCAGATCATTGCGCGATCGCCCTGCAGGTCGCCCGATTGCACGCCGTCAGTGAGTTGGGGTCGGTCCTTCACCGAAGCGATCACCGCCGGCGCCAGGCCCGGCAACAACAGGCCAGCGCCCACGGCTTGCATCACACGGCGGCGACCGAGATCGAAGTGGCTCATGCAGGTGCCCTCTTGAGTATCAAAAGGGCCACTAAAGCATGATGGGATGAAGCGGATGTGACACCGATTAGCAGAACGGTCGAGTTCACCTGTGGGAGCTGGCTTGCCTGCGATGCAAACACCTCGGTGTATCAGGCAAACCCCGTCGAGGCTATCGCAGGCAAGCCAGCTCCCACATTTTCTGCCAGTGTCAGGCAGTCACGGCCAGTTCGGCCGCTTCCGGTCGCTTGAGCACGGCATACACCAAACCGGTCAACACACTGCCCGCCACAATCGCCAACAAGTACAACAACGCATGGTTCATCGCATTCGGAATCACCAGCACAAACAACCCGCCATGGGGCGCGGCGAGTTTGCAGCCGAAGTACATCGACAGCGCACCGGTCAACGCGCCACCGGCGATGCTGGCCGGAATGACGCGCAGCGGGTCTTTGGCGGCGAAGGGAATCGCGCCTTCAGAGATAAAGCACAGCCCCAGGATCATCGCCGCCTTGCCGGCCTCGCGCTCGGTCTGGGCGAACTTGCGCCGGGCCAGCAACGTGGCGATGCCCATGCCAATCGGCGGCACCATGCCGGCGGCCATGGTCGCGGCCATCGGCGCGCCGCTCGACGCGGCCAGCAGGCCAACCGAGAACGCATAGGCCGCCTTGTTGATCGGCCCGCCCAAATCCACACACATCATGCCGCCGAGCAGAATGCCCAGGAGCACCGCGTTGGTGGTGCCCATGGTGCTGAGGAAGTCCGTCAGGCCCGTGAGCAAGCGGGCGACCGGTGGGCCCACCAGGTAGATCATCACCAAGCCGGTAAACAGGCTCGCCAATAACGGGATGATCAGGATCGGCTTGAGCGCTTCCAGGCTCTGAGGCAGTTGCACCGTGCGGCTGATCAGCTTGACGCAATATCCGGCGACGAAACCGGCCAGGATGCCGCCGATAAACCCAGCCCCCAGCGTCCCCGCCAGCAGCCCGCCGATCATGCCGGGCGCAAGGCCAGGACGGTCGGCAATCGAGTAGGCGATGTAGCCCGCCAGCAGCGGCACCATCAACAGGAACGCCTGGTCACCCACGGATTTGAGCGCCGCCGCCAAGGTGCCGGGCTGCTCGAAAGCATGGATGCCGAAGACAAACGACAAGGCGATCAGCAAGCCCCCCGCCACCACCATCGGCAACATATACGACACGCCGGTGAGCAGGTGTTTGTAGACGCCGGTTTTCTCCGCCTTGGCCGGTGCACCGCCGGCCGCGCTTTCCACCGCGCCTTCGGCCAGGGCTTTGTTGAGGATGGCTTCGGATTGCTTGAGGGCAATGCCGGTGCCACAGCGGTAAATCTTCTTGCCGGCGAAACGCTCGGTGGCCACTTCGATATCGGCCGCGAGCAACACCACATCGGCATCGGCAATCGCTTGCGAGCTCAACGGGGTGCGAGCGCCCACCGAGCCCTGGGTTTCGACCTGCAGGTCATAACCCAGGCGCTGAGCAGTCTGCTGCAAGGCTTCGGCGGCCATGAACGTGTGGGCCACACCGGTGGGGCACGCGGTAATCGCGACGATACGCGGCGCAGCCTTGGCCGCCACCGGGGCGGCGTCGGCGACATACACCTGGGCTTCTTCGGCGCCCCGGCGCAGTACGCCTTCGACATCCGCCAACGCCTGGGCCGGCGTGCTCTGGAACACACGCTTGCCGACAAACCGCTGCATATCCACCGGGGTACTGCTGACCAACAGCACCCACTCGGCATCATCAATCGTCGCCTGGGACAACTGGCGCTCCGGACGCTGCACATCGACGACTTCAACACTGGTGTGCAAGCCCATGCGCTGGGCGGCGGCGTCCAACAAGCGGGCGCACAGCACACTGGTGACCATGCCGTTCGGGCAGGCGGTAACAATGGCTAACTTCATCACAAACCCTCTTATTGTTCTGTCAGCGTGCGTACTTCGACGCCGCTTTCGAGATGCGCCAACTGCGCGTCATCGCTGATGCCAAAACCGATCTGTGTCACCGCCATCGCGGCAATCGCCGTGGCCCGGCGCAGGGTGTGCTCCGGCGTGTCGCCACTGAGCAAACCGTGGAGCATCCCGGCTAGCAGCGAGTCGCCGGCACCCACGGTACTGGCCACTGCCACCTTGGGCGGCGTGGCATGCAGCGCCGCACCCGGGCGGTACCAGGTCACACCTGCGGCCCCGTCGGAGACCACCACATGTTCGACGCCTTGCTGATGCAGGCGGCTGATGGCATCGGTGGCGTTACCCAAGGCCTCGGCCAACTCTTCGGTATTGGGTTTGACCAGCCACGGGCCAACCTCCAACCCCAGGCGCAGCGCTTCGCCGCTGGTGTCCAGGGCGATTTTTAAACCGAGGTCTTTCAACGCCTCCAGCAAACCTTTAAACCACTGCGGGCTGACGCCGCGCGGCAAGCTACCGGCCACCACGACCGCATCGAACTCCGGGCCAATGATCGCGACCATCTTGAGCAGCGCTTTTAGCGCCTCTTCAGTCACCAGCGGCCCCGGTGCATTGATGTCGGTGACACGCCCATCCTGTTCGGCAATCTTGATATTGCTCCGGGTTTCGCCGGGAACCCGGATGAAGGCATCGCCAAACCCACGGCGCTTGATCAGCGCATTGAAAGCCTGGGGGTTGGCACTGCCGAGGAACCCGCCCACGCTGACGTAATGGCCCAGGTCCGCCAGCACTTGCGCCACATTCACGCCTTTGCCGGCCGCGTGGGTGAGCATCGCTTCACTGCGATTGACCTCACCGGGTTGCAGGTGCGCCAGACGTACCGTGAGGTCCAACGCCGGGTTCAGCGTCAGGGTCAGAATATTTGCCATCTACACGGCCTCCACTAGGGCACGCACTTCGGCGGGCGAACCCACTGCCAGTGCTTGTTGCGCCAGGCCCTGGGCCTCGCTCAGACTGAATTCACGCACCCGCGCCTTCACTTCAGGAATGCTGCGGGCCGACACGCTCAACTCATCCACGCCCAGGCCGACCAGCACCGGCACCGCCAGCGGGTCCGCCGCCAACTCGCCGCACACACCTACCCATTTGCCGTGGGCATGGGCGGCGCGCACGGTGATGTCGATCAGTTGCAGGACTGCCGGATGCAAGCCATCGGCCTGGGCCGACAGGGTCGGGTGGCCGCGGTCGATGGCCAGGGTGTATTGGGTCAGGTCGTTGGTGCCGACGCTGAAGAAGTCGACTTCCTTGGCGAGGACCGGCGCCAACAACGCGGCTGAGGGCACTTCGATCATGATCCCCAGTTGCAGGTCCGCCACCGGGATCTCCAGGCGCAGGCGTTCGGTCATGTCCCGGGCGGCGCGCCACTCATCCACGCTGCCGACCATGGGGAACATGATGCGCAGCGGGCGGTTATCCGCAGCACGCAGCAGCGCCCGCAGTTGCGCTTCCATGATCTGCGGGCGTTGCAACGTCAGGCGAATGCCGCGCACACCCAGGAAGGGGTTTTCCTCTTCGGCGATCGGCCAATAGGGCAAAGGCTTGTCGCCGCCCACATCCAGGGTGCGCACCACCAACGGGCGACCATTGAGGCCGTCGAGTACGCGACGGTATTCGGCCTCCTGGGTGGCCTCGTCTGGCGCCTGGGGGTGGGCCATGAAAATCAGTTCGGTGCGCAGCAGGCCAATGCCTTCGGCGCCCTGCTCCACGGCACTGGCCACCCCGGCGCTTTCGCCAATGTTGGCGAATACTTCCACGGCGTGTCCGTCGCGGGTCAGCGCCGGTTCATGGCGTTGGGCCGAAGCGGCTTGCAAGCGCTGCTCGCGGCTGTCGCGCTCCACGGTGGCCCGTTGCAGGGTGGCGGCGTCGGGGTCCACATGCAGGCGGCCGCGCTGGCCATCGAGCAACAGCGGCGTGCCCGCGTTGAGCAATAACACCGCAGCGCCAGCGCCGACCAAGGCCGGAATGCCCAAAGCGCGGGCGACAATGGCGCTGTGAGCGGTGGCGCCGCCCCGGGCGGTGAGAATGCCGGCAACGCGGGCCGGGTCCAGGCGCGCCACGTCCGAAGGGCCGACTTCTTCCATCACCAGGATGTAGGGCTCGCTCGGTTCCTGCACGCTTTGGACGCCGCACAACTGGGCCAGCACGCGGCGGCCGATGTCGCGCAAGTCGGCAGCACGCTCGGCCAGCAAGGCATCCTGCAAGGCTTCCTGCTGTTTGGCGGCGGCTTCGATCACGCTCATCCAGGCGGCTTCGGCGCTTTCGCCTTGCTTGAGGCGGGTGTCGACTTCGTCGGTGAGTTCCGGGTCGTCGAGCATTTCCTGGTGCGTGATGAAAATCTCGCGGATGGCCTTGGCCTGGCTACGCTCGATCAAGCCCTGGATATCCGTGCGCACCTCGCTCAAGGCCGTGTGCAGACGCTGGCGTTCGGCGGCGGCGGACTCACCGCGCAACGGGTAATCGAACACTTGCGGCACCTGGATATGGGCCGGGCCGATGGCGATACCCGGTGCGGCGGCAATGGCCTGGAGTTGGCTACCGCTCAGTGGCGCGCTGAGCACCGCTTCGATATCGACCTGTGCTGGCTGTGCGCTCACGGTGGGCAAGGGCTCGACCTCTTCGCCAAGGCCCTCTTGCACGGCGGCCAAGAGGGCGGGCAGTGCATCGCCGGCCACCGTCGGCTCGGCCACGAACTCCAGCACCTGACCACGACGTGCGCCGAGGCTGAGCAACTTGCTCAGGCTTTTGACCGACACGGCGCCCACCGCGCCATCGACGATGCGCACGCGGATATCGCCATCAAAACTTTTCGCCAATTGCGCCAGGATCTTGGCCGGGCGCGCGTGCAGGCCGTGGGCGTTGGCCAGGGTAATACGGGCGATGGGCCAGTCCGGCGGCAGTTCACCGCCCAGCACTTCCAGCACCGCGCGGCTGCTGGTGGCGCGCCCCAACTCCTCGCCGCGCCCTTCAATGAGCAAGGCACACAGGCGTTCAAGCAGGGTCTGGTGCGCTTCACCGAGGCTCGCCAGGCAGAACAGGCCGTGCAGGGGCTGGCCGAGGTAACGCATGGGTTTGTCCGGCGTCACAAAGGCCAGGCCCGGACGCTTGACCGTCTGCTCGCTGTGCAACCACCACAGGCCATCGCCCAGGGGCAGCGCGTCGACCTGCTGCAATACAGCTGCAAAGCCATTGCTCACGCAGTCGGCCTGGCGCAGCAGGCGCGCACCGCGCCACACCAACTCTTCAAAATCATCGGCCGACACGCCCAGGCTGATCATCTGCGCATCCAGCGCCAGTTCCTGGGGCGCGCCTTGCAACAGTTTCAACAGCGCTTCGGCGCTGCCGGCACGGCGCAACGCCTGGCCCAGGTCGGTTTCGCCGAGGGCACGGGTGAGCAGTTGCAACAGGCGCAGGTGTTCATCGGATTTAGCCGCGATGCCAATCGCCAGGTAGACGATCTGGCCATCGCCCCAGTCCACCCCTTCGGGGAACTGCAGCAGGCGCACACCAGTGGAAAACACCTGGTCGCGGGTTTCTGGCGTGCCGTGGGGAATAGCGATGCCTTGGCCGAGAAAGGTCGAGCCTTGGGCTTCACGGGCTTGCAGGCCACTGAGATAACCTTCGGCAACCAGGCCATCGGCCACCAGTTTGTCAGCGAGCAGGTGCAAGGCAGCAGATTTATCCACAGCCACCTGGCCCATGGATATCTGCTCTACAGTGAGCTCAAGCATGCCGTTCTCCTAGTTAGTGCGACGGGCGCACTAGGTATTGTTGTAGGTAAATAAGTTCGAAATTAACTGACTGAGCGGTCAATTGGCAGTGGTCACTCAGTGGCGAACATCGTAAAAATACGCTTGCTGAAACGTTTAATCTAGAATTTATGGCAGATTACGCGTTAATTGCGCAAGCTTGAAGGGCCACTCGGCGCTTGCTGTGGGACATTGGTCGAATGCTGGAATCGGTTACGATTGGACAAAATGTCGGGGCGAGCGCCAAAAAACAAGGAAATCCCGGTTTGAAACTCAGTGATATCGCACGTCTGGCCGGTGTGTCCGTTACCACCGCCAGCTATGTCATCAACGGCAAGGCCGAACAGCAGCGCATCAGCAACGCCACCGTTGAGCGTGTGCGTGCCGTGGTCCAAGCCCATGGCTTTACCCCCAACCCTCAAGCCGCCGGGCTGCGCAGCCGGCATACGCGAACCTTGGGGTTCATCCTGCCAGACCTGGAAAACCCCAGCTACGCACGCATCGCCAAACTGCTGGAACAAGGAGCACGGGCGCGGGGCTATCAGTTGCTGATCGCCAGCTCCGATGATGAAGCGGACAGCGAACGCCAACTGCTGCAACTGTTCCGGGCGCGGCGTTGCGATGCGTTGTTCGTCGCCAGTTGCCTGCCAGCCAGCGATGACAGCTATCGCGAGCTGCAGGCCAAGGGGCTGCCGGTGATTGCCATCGACCGGGAGATGGAGCCGAACCAGTTCTGCTCCGTGGTCAGCGACGACCACCAGGCCTGCAGGCAACTCACCAGCAGCCTGCTGCAACCGTTGCCCAAGCAGATCGCACTGATTGGCGCGCGGCCCGAGCTGAGCATCAGCCAGGCACGTACCGCCGGTTTCCGTGATGCGCTGCAAGGCTTTACGGGCGAAGTGATTATCGAACAGGGCGAAGCCTTCAGTCGTGACTGCGGCCGAGAGCTGATGGAGCAACTGCTGCAACGCCTGGGGCATTTGCCGGACGCGCTGGTAACCACCTCCTACGTACTGCTGCAAGGCGTGTTTGATGCGCTGCATGACTTCCCCCTCAAGTCACGTCCCCTGCGCCTGGGCACCTTCGGCGATACCCAGTTGCTGGATTTCCTCCCGCTGCCGGTCAACGCCATGGCCCAGCAACATCAATTGATTGCCGAGACCGCCCTGCGCCTGGCCCTGGCCGCCATTGAAGAAGAACAGTACCAACCCGGCGTGCATGCGATTGGCCGGACTTTCAAGCAGCGTATCCACGAGGCCTGAGCGTGGAGCTGATCGACACCCACACGCACCTGGACTTCGAGGACTTCGACCAGGATCGCTCGCACGTCCTTGCCCACAGCCGTGAACTCGGCGTGCGGCGCCTGGTGGTGCTGGGGGTGTACCAGAAAAACTGGCAGCGGCTGTGGGACTTGGTGCAACAGGACGAAGGCTTGTTCGCCGCCTTCGGCTTGCACCCGGTGTATCTCGAGGAGCATCGCCCCGCCGACCTGCTGGAGCTGGGCGACTGGTTGACGCGCCTGCATGGCCACCGGCAACTGTGCGCCGTGGGCGAAATTGGCCTGGATTACTTTCTCGAACAGTTGGACCACCAGCGCCAGCAACAGTTATTTGAAGCCCAACTGAAACTCGCGGTGGATTTCCAACTGCCGGCCTTGCTCCACGTTCGCCGCAGCCACGCCGCCGTGATTGCCACCCTCAAGCGCATCCGCGTGCCCAGAGGCGGCATCATCCACGCGTTCGCTGGCAGCGCTGAAGAGGCGCGCGAGTACATCAAGCTGGGGTTCAAACTGGGCCTGGGCGGCGCGGCCACCTGGCCCCAGGCGCTGCGCATGCACCGGGTACTGGCCCAGTTGCCTCTCGACGCCGTGGTGCTGGAAACCGATGCGCCGGATATGGCTCCGGCCATGTACCCCAACCAGCGCAATAGCCCGCAGCATCTGCCAGATATCTGCACGGCCCTGGCCGAGCGCATGGGTATCAGCCCTCTATCGCTCGCTGAGACGAGCACACGCAATGCGTGCGAGCTGTTCAACTGGTAGCGGACTGATCACCTGCAACTTCAAGATCATTGTCTGTCGATGCCGGGCATAGCGCACCACCAGCAAATGGATCAGCACGGCGACCAGCGAAACGTTCAGTTGCCCGATCACACTGAGCAGCCCCAACCATTCAGCGAACAAGGCCACCAGCAAGGTCGCGCATGTCAGCATGATCATGCTCGGCCGCACCAGCGCCCATTGGTCCAGGGCCCTGAACTGCCGCAACTGCTTGGCGCACCCCAACTGCAACCCCGAGTGGCAATACGTACAGTCAAAAGGCACATCAATGGCAATGGCATTCAGTTGCCAAGGCTTGAGTTCAAACGTCATGTCGCACTGGGCGCAATGCCCTTTGATACCGATTGCAGCGGCCATCGTCGTGTCTCCTCGTGACCGTGACGGATGAAATAAATTTTCACCTATTCACGTCGCGATAAAACACGCCCAGGCAAATCAAGACATCGGCCACAGGGTCGGTAGCTACATCCTTCAGAACCTCCCTACACCCGAAACGCACCAATCAATTGCTTCAACTCAACCACCTGGATTGCCAACTGCCGACTGGCCGCTTCCGTGTGCTGGGCGCCTTGCGCTGCATGCTCGCCAGCACGGTTGATTTCGACAATGTTCTGGTCGATGTCGTGGGCGACCGCCGTTTGCTGTTCCACGGCGGCGGCGATCTGCTGGTTCTGGTCGACGATCATCCCTACCGCTCCCAGGATATTTTCCAGGGCTTGCTGGACTTTTTCCGACTGCCCCACCGTGCCATTCGCCATCTCATGGCTGCTGCCCATGGCCTTCACCGCCGCGCCGACGCCGCTGTGCAAGCGGCTGATCATCTGCTCGATTTCCTCGGTTGAGTGCTGGGTGCGCCGAGCCAGAGTGCGCACTTCGTCGGCCACCACCGCAAACCCGCGCCCTTGGTCACCGGCGCGCGCGGCTTCGATGGCCGCGTTGAGCGCCAGCAGGTTGGTCTGCTCGGCAATGCTCTTGATCACTTCCAAAACGCTGCTGATGGACTGGCTGTCGGCTGCCAGCTGGTTGATCACCCGCACCGAATCGTCTATCTCCGCCGCCAGGCGTGCGATGCCGCCTTGCTGGGATTGCACCAGCGCACGCCCGCTGACCGTTTCATCATTGACGCTCTGGGCACTGCTGACCGCCGCCGCCGCGCTGCGCGCCACCTCTTGGGCGGTGGCGGACATCTGGTTCATCGCGGTCGCTACTTGTTCGATCTGGCTGCGCTGGCCGGACACCGCCTGGTTACTCTGTGCCGACACCGCCTGCACCTGGCCGGCCTGCAACTCCACCTGGCTGACCGTATGCCCAACGCGCTCGATCAGGTCATGAATCTTGGCCACGGTGCCATTGAACACCTGGCCCAGGTCGCCCAATTCGTCACGGCTTTGCGCAACGAAAGTGACGGTCATATCGCCCGTCGCCACTTTGTCCATCATCGCCCCCAGGCGGCGCAAGGTGGTGCGAGTGGAAACAAAGAAACCGGCATAGAGATAGAAAATCAGCGCAAACACCGTCGCCAGGGCCGTGACCAGCAACACCATGTGCAGACGGTTCTGCGCCAGGCGCTGCTGCAACTGCTGCCCGAGGAACGCCAGGGTGGCGTCATCCAATTGATAGGTCTTGGCCATTAGTTGGCTGACGCCGTCATAAAACCCCTGCCAAGGCGCGTCGAGGGTTTCGGCCATCACCACCTGCTCTTCGAAAAACTCACTGCCTTGCTTGAGGCTCGCCTGGCTGGCTTGCGCCGACACCTCGAGGGCGGCGTGCGCGGCCTTGCTGGCGCCGAGCGCGTCCTGCAGCTTCAGGCCATATTCACCATGGAGTTTTTCCAACTGCTGCAGCAGTTCGTCAAAACGGGTACTGGAGGACGAATTGATAAAGCCCTGCCCCAGGGAGTACGCGCCCATCGCACGGCCTTCACCCAAGACCTGGGTGACCTGAGGGGTGACGGTGGTGACCAGGTCGCTGAGCTGGCGCAGATCACTTTGCGGATCACGGTTCAAGCCGGCCTGGCTGGCAATAATCTGGCTGAACATCTGGGCCTGGTTGAGTAACTTGCCGATCAACGCTGCTTTGTTGAGCAACGAGGTTTCCTGTTGCTGAGCCTTGAACGCAGCGATCAACTCATCGCGCTTACTGTCGAAGACGGCAACGTGCTCGGGCTGGGTCGCGATCGCGTGCAAGCCCTGCAAGCGCTCCACTACACTGGCTTCCAAGGCGCTGATCCTGGCCTCCAGGTCTGCCGCTTTGCCTGACTGGCCGAGGGTGGCGTTGATCTGTACCTGGTTGTTGAGGGTTTCCAACTCCCGACGCAACGCCAGACTGCTGCCGAGCAGGTCAAGGCTTTGCAGTTCGACGCGGGTGCCCTGGTATTCGCGCCACGAGTCGCGCACCAGGTAATAGTTGGTCGCCAGCATCGGCAGCAGGAACAGCACGCTGATCAGGCTGAACTTCATGCCGAAGCTCAGGCGGTTCATCAGCGCGACGGCGGGATAAAGCAAGCTCTTCACAGGTGACCTCCCCTTCTTTTATTTTTATTGAGGCGCAGGGCGACGGCAGATAGCCACTATTTGGCGCTCTATCTGTATAGCTCAATTCGAAAGGGAGTTTTGTAACGTAAGGTTAACGGCGGGAGTGATGGATGCACCCCGCCGCTATTACTCAGGGCAACACCGTCCAGATGGCAAACCCGGCATACCACAGCACTGCCGCACGTAGCAGCAGCTCCCACAGGCGATCCAGGCTGTTGATGCCATCGGCCCCCACCACGGGGGGAGGAATTTCCGCGGCGGCCAGGCCGACTTTTTCCATCAGTTGGGCAGCGCTGATGTCCCAGCTCAGCAGTTCGTGGAGCATCACCCGGCTGACCCCGACGAAATTGCCCACCAAGGCAAAGCTGGCCGCCAGGAGGCGTACCGGCAACCAGTCAAACGCGTGGCGCAATTGCGTGGCGCGCTCGGCCACCAAGGGGTTCTGGCTGTTTTCGCTGGCCAGCGCCAACAGGCGGTACGCCAGGGCGGCCACCGGGCCCAGCAGGAAATACCAGAAAATCACCGCGAAAAAGCTTTGATACGCCTGCCACAGCAGGTAGCCCTGAACACGCCCCAGCAGTTGCTCGCCACTGTCGGCGCCAAGCTTGAGGTCGCGTTCGGCCACATGCTCGGCCGCTTGCAGGTCACCGCGCCGCCAGGCATCCCGAAACGGCCCCAGCCCGGCCAATAGATCGCCACGGCCCAGGCTGTAGATCACCACCAGCAAGTGCACCGGCAATGCCAACAGGCCATAGGCCACTGGCTCCAGGACCAGCAACAGCAACGCCAGCAACGCCACCGGCAGCAGCACCAATACCAGCAGGATCAACCAGGGCCGCTTGCCCATGCGCGGGCTCGATTCCAGCTTGGCCAGCTCACGCAGCCATCCACCGTCACGCTGCAACCGCAGGCGCAAGGCCGAGAACTTCTCGATCCATACCGCCAGCACCAACACCAGGAAACTCATCGTTCGTGTCCTCCATCCTGCAGGGCGCTGCGAAAGCGCATCCAATCAAAAGCGGGGCCCGGGTCGGTCTTGCGACCCGGAGCGATGTCGCTGTGACCACAAATACGTTGATGGGTGATCGCGGGGTAAGCGGCCAACAGTTGGCGTGCCAGGTCGATCAACGCCGCATACTGGGCATCGGTGAACGGTAGGTCATCCGTACCTTCCAGCTCGATTCCCAGAGAAAAATCGTTGCAGATCTCGCGCCCCTCAAAGACGGAAATACCGGCATGCCAGGCCCGGTCACGGCACGAAACAAATTGCGTCACAGTGCCGTCACGTTCAATCAGAAAATGCGCAGACACCCGTAGGCTGGCAATCCCTTCAAAGTAGGGATGTTCTGAGATATCCAGGCGGTTCTGGAAAAACTCCTGCACCTTACCGGTGTTGAACTGCGCCGGAGGCAAACTGATGTTATGCACCACCAACAGCGAGATTTCGCCTTCAGGGCGCTCGTTGAAGTTGGGCGAAGGGCAATGACGAATGCCCTGGCACCAACCGCTGGCGGGGTCCAACTGCATACAGGCTCCTTGAGTGAGACGAGGTGTGACCAGTATGCCGCGTTCCACCCTGCGGTTGCGATCACTTGCCGCGATTGAGTTGCCGCAGGTCGCCCACCACGGCGGCCAGTGCACGTTCGAACAGCGGGCCATCATTCAAGGTATGCAGGGCGCCCTGCTTGAACGCCAAGGCTAACTGGCCCGCGCTTTTCTCCAGCACCTTAAGACCCGCTCGGCTGACAAAAATATAGGTATCGGCGGGCGGCATGATTGCGGTCAACTTGCAGCGCAGGTTACCGGCTTCATTTTGCAGCAACGCTACCCAGTCACCGACGCGCAACTGCTGGGCCTTGAGCAGGTCGGGGTCATCAGGGGGCAGTGGTTCGTCGGCAGCCGGCGGGCCAGCCCACAGGGCAAAAGGCTCACGGACTTCAACCAGCGCCTCACTGTCGAGCGGCTCAACATGCATGGCCTGCAACCGCAGGAAGAACTCGCGGGTACTGAAAGGATCGAACGCCGCATCGGCCAACCCACTACGCAATGCCTTGAGCAGCCCGGGTAATTGCTCGAGCAAACGCCGGCCCGCTTCGGTGTCTTCACGCAGGCCGACGCTCCAGACCAATTCATCCAGGGTGCGCAGCGCCGTCTGCCACTGCAGCGAGTGTTCACCGTGCTTGAGAACGGCCACTAACAGCACCTGGCTCCAGGCCTGCTGTACAAATTGCAGCACCGATTGCGGCAAGGTTTCGCCCACGAGCCGTCGATTGAGCACGTGCGCCACACGCTGGCGCGCCACCTTGATATGCAGATGCTCTTGCTCGACGTCACGGGTATATCGCTCAAGGCGTTCGCTGCGCTTGCGCTCTTGGGCTATGAATTCGCTGAAGGTGGTGAGTAAATGGGAGAAAATCGTCGGGTCTTCGACGAACTCATTCAGCAAGCGCTGTACGAGTTGCTCGATACACAGGTAGAGGTTGTCCCGTGTGTGGTCATGGGGCGAACTCCAGCCGATGACGGCGCTCGCGATATCATTGAGCAAGCGCCGCGCGGGATGCTCCGCGCAACTGAACAGACTTTTGTCCAGCACCGCCACTTTCAGCAGCGGGATCTGCAAGCGAGCGATCAGCGCCTTGAAAGCGTCCGGCACACTGCTGTCATCGAGCATGAACTCGAACAGCATGGCGACCAGATTGATCACATCTTCGTCTGCTTCTTCTAACACCCGCGACTTGCCACTTTTGACACTGACCCGGGTGAGCAGCTGTTCCAGCTGGTTGCGCAGGTCGAAATCGTCCTCGCACTCCGGCTCCGGTACATATTGCTGCAGATGCGACAGCAGACGCAGCAGATCGCGGCTGACAACAGGTTGCGGTTCGGCGCTGGCTTCAAGGGTCGGGGCCACGCTGCCACGCACGGCTACCAGCAACTTCTGCAAGGCACTGAACGCTTGCTGGCCGCTTTTATCCAGCGGCGGGTCGGCCATCGCCTGGCCGGTGCAATGCTGGTGCTCCCGGGCCGCACGTCCGCCGGCTCGACGGGATGGGAGCGCCTTGAGTTCCGGCAATACGCCAGTGGCGATCAGTAATTGGTTGGCCTCGCCATACAACAAGTCTGCGTCACTGAGCACGTATTTCTCAAATAGCTTGAGCATGACCAGCTTGACGCGGATTTCCACCCCCAGGCTGCGCCCTGCTTGCAGGAAAAACTCGCACAACCGCGCCGGGCCCAATGGGTTTTCAGGATCGTCCAGGCGCCTGCCGAGCAATGCACTTACGCGCGCGTTCAACTGCCCCAGCGCCAAACCATCACGGTGATGCACCCGACCGAGCATCGCCTCCAGGGCCACGGCTTTTTCCACGTCATCGGCGCCGGTGCCGGGGACCTCCTCATAAGACACCACCGGCACCAGGTGTGCCCCGCTGCACCGGGCCTGGCCAAGGTTGGCGAACGCCACGAACAGCTGCTCCATGAACACGCGCTCGAAGTTCTTGCGCTTGAGGCGCAGGTCGCGCATGGCCTCGAAAAAAATATGATGGTCGACGGTGCTACGGGCCTTTTCGGCCATTTCGAACAGGGTGTCGTCGGCGTTATCGAACAGTTCCTGCAAGCCTTGCTGCAGCTGTTGCGCAGCCTTGTCACGCACCTGCAGCAACACCACCGGCAGGCGCGCGAGCGGCGATGGCGTGGCCTGCGCCCTGTTGATAGGCACCACCTTCCCGTCATTGTGCATCCTGGCCTCCTGAAACGGCGGTTTTGAGAGGTGGAGAGACGGAGCGCAGGCCCGGCAGGCACTGCAAATACCCGATCACCACCAAGACGTCAAAGCTATGACGCCAATTGCAAGGCGCGAGATTATCTTGCAAACGAGGGCAGTTGCGCCAGCACACTCTGACTTTGTGCGGTAAATGAGTGGCGAGCCTGGGTTAGAACGCACGCTGGCCCTATAATCGAGGCACTTTGTTTGTGGAGCCTGTTATGCCGAACCTCCGTCTTGCCGACCTCACCGCCGAAATCGAAGCCAACGTGCGCCGCGCACTGCTGGAAGACATCGGCAGTGGTGACATCACCGCGCAGTTGATCCCGGCCGAACGGCTGGCCAAGGCCACGATCATTACCCGTGAGGCGGCTGTTATCGCCGGCACGGCGTGGGTGGACGCAGTGTTTCGTCAACTGGACCCTCGGGTTGCCGTGCACTGGCAGGTGGCTGACGGTGAACGGGTGAGCCCCAACCAGGCGTTGTTCCACCTTGAGGGCCCTGCCCGCTCGCTGCTCAGTGGTGAACGTTGCGCGTTGAATTTTCTGCAATTGCTGTCAGGGGTTGCCACCCGTGCGCAATTTTTGGCGGACTTTGTCGCCAGCACCCAGGTCAAGCTGCTGGACACCCGCAAGACATTGCCCGGCCTGCGTTTGGCGCAGAAGTATGCGGTGACCTGCGGCGGTTGCCACAACCACCGCATCGGGCTGTATGACGCATTCCTGATCAAGGAAAACCACATCGCCGCCTGCGGTGGTATTGCCCAAGCAATCACCGCCGCCCACAAGATCGCGCCGGGCAAGCCCGTGGAAATCGAAGTGGAAAACCTGGAGGAGTTGCGTGAAGCCCTGTCGGCGGGTGCCGACATCATCATGCTGGATGAACTGAGCCTGGACGACATGCGCGAAGCCGTGCGCCTGAACGCCGGCAAGGCCAAACTGGAAGCCAGCGGCGGGATCAATGAAACCACCTTGCTGCCTATCGCTGAAACCGGCGTGGACTACATCTCCATCGGTGCGATGACCAAGGATGTGAAGGCGGTGGACCTGTCGATGCGCCTCAGTATCTGAAAGATGCCGTAACTGTAGGAGCGAGCAAGCTCGCTCCTACAGGCTGCTTTTAAACTACAAGATTATTCATCTCGCAGTACTCTTCCCAATCGACACCCAGCACCTCGGCCGCCTCTTTGTGCAAGGCCAACCGCGCAGCTTCGAACTCTTGTGGTGTCGAGGTGTACTTGAGGGTCAGCTCCCAAGGCTGGTAGCCCTGACTCTCGGCCTCATCTTCGAATGCCCACTGAATCTGGTCGCGCTGATCGTCGGCACTCAGGTCCTTGATCTCTTCTTTAAGCTGCGGCGTGTCCTCAAGGTAGTGCTTGAGTGCTTGTTCGTGCCGAGCGGCCTGGGTCATTTCGGTCGTGGTCATATTGTTCTCTTAGATCGAGGAATGGGAATGCATCTGGGTCTTCAAGGTTGCGCAGTTACAAAAGAGCGGGCGCAAATGCCCGGCTCACCTGGCCTTCAGAACCATTCTGGGATCATCTGAAAACATTGCCGTTGAAACAGTGGTGCCTGTGGTGCCCGAGACAGGAATCGAACCTGCGACCTTCGCGTTACGAGTGCGCTGCTCTACCGGCTGAGCTACACGGGCGGTGGGCTAAAGCTAGCACTGCATTGGGCATGCAGCAACTTGCTCGCTCACCGCCCGGCGACTGTCACGCGCCGTTGGCGCCGCAGCCCTTGGCAGCGTACTGCGGCTCTACCGTGGTGGCACAGTTCCAGCCGGTGGTGGCGCTGCGGGTCAAGGTGATGGTCTTGCCGAGCACGGGCGCGGGTGCATCGAGGATTTCACAACGCAGGGTGCCTGCGCCCGAGGCCACATCGCCTGTCACCTCGATCGCGCAGTTGGCGGTAGGGCTGGTGCCCCCGATGAGGGAAAGGGTCGGCGTGGTGCCCTGGTTGATGACGTCCTCATAGCCGGCCTTTAACGCGCTGATTTCAGCCAACCCCGCGGTGAACTTGGCCTTGGCCTGGTGCTTGGTGTACATGGGCAGGCCAATGGTGGCCAAAATGCCGATGATTGCCACGACGATCAATAACTCGATCAAGGTAAAACCTTTTTGACGCATCTCTTTCACTCTCCAGAATAGAACCATGACAAGGCACGTCCTGCGCCCCGTAGTGTGCAACGGCGCCAGTGTACTCATCCCCACGCAGTCCATCGCCTGCGAGACGCACAATCTGACATTTTATCGCCTAGCGCCAGCCTGTCCGAATCCGCCGCCTGACTAAGCTATAAATTCTTCACGACCTGGGTGCGTCAACCTCACATGAACGACACGTCGACAATTTATGCCTGGGAAGGCATCAACCGCAAAGGGCGCCGGGTGTCCGGGCAAATCGCCGGCCATAACCTTGCGCTGATCAAGCTACAACTGCGCCAGCAAGGGATCTGCCCTGAGCGTGTGCGCAAGAAATCTTATGGTTTACACATCTTCAAGACGCGAATAACGCCTGCAGATATCGCCCTGTTCACTCGCCAGTTGGCCACCTTGCTCAAAGCCGGCATCCCGCTGCTGCAAGCCTTCGACATCATCAGCGAAGGCGTCGAAAACCCACAGCTGCGCGAACTGGTCAAGGCGTTGAAACAGCATATTGCCAGCGGCCACCCGTTGGCCGCTGCCCTGCGTCAATATCCCCGCCATTTCGATGAGCTGTACTGCAATCTGGTGGCGGCTGGCGAAATGGCCGGCGCCCTGGAAACCCTGCTGGAGCGCGTGGCGATTCATTTGGAAAAAAGCCAACGGCTCAAAACCAGGATCAAGAAAGCCATGACCTACCCTTTCGCGGTACTGGTAATTGCCACAGGGGTGAGCACAGTGCTGTTGATCCATGTGGTGCCGCAATTCCAGAACTTGTTCGCCGGGGTCAACGGCCAATTGCCCGGGTTTACCCTGGGGGTCATCGCGCTGTCGGAACTGCTGCAACAGGCGTGGTGGATGCTGGGGCTGGGTGTGGGCGCGGCGCTGGTTGTGGGGCGCCACGCCTACCGTACTTACCCGGGGTTTCGCCATTGGTGGGCAGCAGGTTTGTTGAAAGTGCCCATGGCAGGCAAACTGCTGCACAAATCTGCGGTCGCCCGCTACGCTCGTACACTTTCCACCACCTTTGCGGCGGGCGTCCCTCTGGTACAGGCATTGGGTTCGGTGGCCGGCGCCGTCGGCAATGGCCCCTTCAAACAGGCAATCGAACGTATGCGCCACGATGTATCCACAGGCATGCAGTTGAATCAATCGATGCATAACAGCGGCCTGTTCCCAGGCATGGCGATCCAGATGACCGCAATCGGGGAAGAGTCCGGCACCCTGGACCGCATGCTGGAAAAAGTCGCGAACCACTACGAGTCAGACGTGGATACCTTGGTCGACAACCTCACCAGCCTGATGGAGCCGCTGATCATGGTCGTATTGGGGGGGATTGTCGGCGCGCTGGTAGTGGCCATGTACCTGCCGGTGTTCCAATTGGGGACGGCATTTTGAGCCTGCTGCTGAGCGAACATCCCTGGGCGTTTGTTGGCCTGGCGCTGGTGTTGGGCCTGATCGTCGGCAGCTTCCTCAATGTGCTGGCGTGGCGCCTGCCCAAAATGCTCGAGCGGGAATGGCGTGCCCAGGCCCATGAGATTCTCGACTTGCCAGCCGAGCCCGGTGGGCCGGCCTATAACCTGATGCGTCCGAACTCCTGCTGCCCGCGCTGCAATCAACCGATTCGGCCTTGGGAAAATATCCCGGTGCTCAGCTACCTGTTGCTCCGGGGGCATTGTGCCCACTGCCGTGAGCCCATCGGCCTGCGTTACCCCCTCACCGAACTCGCGTGCGCGCTGATCTCAACCGCTGTCGCCTGGCACTTCGGCTTCGGCTGGCAAGCCGGCGCGGTGATGCTGTTGAGTTGGGGCTTGCTGGGCATGAGCCTGATTGATCTGGACCACCAACTGCTGCCGGATGTGCTGGTGCTGCCGCTGCTATGGCTGGGGCTGATCCTCAACAGTGCTGACCTGTTGACGCCACTGCCCGATGCAGTGTGGGGCGCGGTTATCGGCTACATGAGCTTGTGGTGCCTGTTCTGGCTGTTCAAGATGGCCACCGGCAGAGACGGCATGGGCCATGGCGACTTCAAGTTATTGGCCTTGCTGGGAGCCTGGGGCGGCTGGCAGATTCTGCCGATGACCCTGCTGATGGCCTCGCTGCTGGGCGTGCTTGCCGGGCTGATCCTGCTGCGTTTGCGTAAGGCCCAGGTGTCAGCGCCGATGCCGTTTGGCCCCTGCCTGGCAATTGCCGGCTGGATTGCATTGCTCTGGGGTGGTCAAATAACCGACTTCTATTTGCAGTCTGTCGGTTTCAGATGACCACTTCTGTTGCAACACCCTGGATTCTTGGGCTCACGGGCGGCATTGGCAGCGGCAAAAGTGCTGCGGCCGAGCACTTTATCAAGCTGGGCATCGACCTGGTGGATGCCGATCACGCCGCGCGCTGGGTGGTCGAGCCTGGCCGCCCGGCCCTGGCACGCATCGCCGAACACTTCGGCAGCGACGTGCTGCAAGCCGACGGCCAACTGGACCGTGCCGCGCTGCGCAAACTGATCTTTGAGGTCCCGCAAGAGCGCCTGTGGCTGGAAGCCTTGCTGCACCCGCTGATCGCCGAGGAAATTCGCAGCCACCTGGCACGCGCCCAATCGCCCTACGCGATCCTGGTGTCGCCGCTGCTGATCGAGTCCGGGCAGTACAGCATGACCCAGCGCATCCTGGTGATCGACGTGCCGCAATCACTGCAGATTCAGCGTACCCTGCAGCGCGACGGCATCAGCGAACAACAGGTGCAGGCGATTCTCAAGGCCCAGTCCAGCCGCGAAGACCGCCTGAACCATGCCGATGACGTGCTGGTCAACGATAAGGACCTCGCCTGGCTGCACGGCGAGGTCGAGCGACTGCACCACTTTTACCTTACTTTGCGTGGAGGCCGATCATGAGCCAACCCCTGACCGTCGACTGCCCAACCTGCGGTGCACCCGTGGAATGGAAAGCGACCAACCTCAACCGACCGTTCTGCTCGGACCGTTGCAAGCTTATCGACCTAGGCGCCTGGGCCGCTGAAGAACACAAGATTCCCGTGGCCCCTGACGCCGAAGATGAACTGTTTTCCGAAGACCTGCCGCCACGCCACTAAGGGCGCATAAAGGCATATTCCTGCTGGTCGTCGAGGTTCTCTGCAAGGTATTGCAACTCGTCGGCCAGGTCTTCAAAACTGCGTACACCCTTGCTTTGCTGCACGACCGCACTGAGCATGGCCCGCAAGGTCAAGCCGGGGTCAAAACCGATTTCCTGCGCTGCATCCTGGCTTCTGCGCAACTCCTGCCGTGCCCACTCGTACACACTCATTGTCCGTGCTCCTGAAAATTTTGCAGAGTATGGACCCGCGCCGCGGCCTGGCATTTGACCTGGATCAACGCCGCGAATCGTCGTCCTTCCACGGCGCCGAGAGGTAGCGAGTGCGGTTGAACGTCTCCAACCATTCCGGGCAAAACACCACCAGCGCGCTGATGACCATGCCGTTGATAAAGGCTTCGGGAAAGATGATCAGCCACAGGTAACCGACAAAATCTTCCAACCACTCAGGCATCGCAAAAAGACCGTCGAACCACAACAAGCCCAAGCCGGCCAACAGGCATAGCAATGCCGAGAGGGCGGCAGCAAAAAAGCCCGAACAGAAGATATACACAAAGGGGTTTCGCGGCTGCGCCCGCTCTACAAACAGCGCGCACCCTTCGGTGACCAGCACCGGCAGCACGATCAGCAGCAGGCCATTGACGCCAAGCGCGGCCAGATCCTGGCGCCCCAACAGCATCAAGCCAAGCTGGGCGGCAAAGCCACCGACGATTGCCAGCGGCCAATCCAGCAGCAAGGTCACGGCGGTCATGCCGATAAAGTGGTAGGACACGCCGGTATCGAAATCCCGTCGCACGAGCCACAGCATGAACAGCGCGAACACCGTGCCGAACAGCAAATGCTGGCGCCGACGGTCGGCAAACAACTCCACCCATGGCGAGCGCAGCATCGCCCACATCAACACGGGCGCATACACCAGCCAGCCGAGGCCGAGCGTCTGGGGTGCCAGAACCGCTGCACTGATCACGGATGCTCTGCCTTTACCAAAAACCTCATCACACACCTCGTCCCTGGGCCTGCTCCACATCAGCATTCTACACCCGCGTTTTTAAGGCAAGACTTCCTGTGGTCATCATTTGAACGCTAAGCTGCGACTATGGATGACTCAGATTATTTGCGCCTGCTCACCGTAGCAGCCGAACAAGCCAATGCGTTTCTGTCCAATGCCCGCAAGTGGGAGCGTGAGCGTTGGGTCTGCCAGCGCCTGCTGCAAGGCTTGAACGTGCCCTACCGCGTCGAAGAGTTTCACGCTGCGGGCCAGGAGCCGCCCGACGTGTTGTTTCGCGACGCCAGCTTCGAGGTCTTTTTTGTGCTGGACGAGGGCCGTCGCCTGAACGACGAGTGGCGCGATGAGTTGCTGCGCAGGCGCAGTGCTTTCTCCTTGAGCCAACTGGTACGGCGCGAAGCCAAGCCACGGCGCATTCCCGCCCATGAATTCCTGCTGCGCCTGGCCCCCACACTGCGTAAAAAAGCCCACAACTACAAAGAACGCGGCATGGACCTGGGGGAGTTGGACCTCATTGCGTTTACCAGCCTCAAACGCGAAGTGCTGGACCTCAACAGCCATTTTCCGCCGCCGACCGAATACCTGCGCCAAGGCTGGCGCTCGCTGTCACTGGTGGGGCCAACCTTTGCCAGGGTGCTGTTTGCACATCCCGACGCGCCGGACTTCTTGCGCAACAACCTGGGCCGCAGCATAGTGTTTGATGTCGGCATCAGCCTTTGATGCCCCTGGCTGTAACGTGGCGCCCCTTTGCAACGTCTACCTGACGAGGCCTTTATGACCAGCCGCCTGAAACCCGATGACCAAGAGCGTGTCGAAGAGTACCTGCGACTTACCCAGCACAGAGTCGAGCGCAAGCCTTTCCGGCCGTGGCTGCTCCTCTGCGTGGTGCTGGTCGTGGTAATCGGGCTCGGTGCGCTGAGCCGCCTATTGAGTTACCTGACGCTATGAGCCGCCTGGCGCTCGCGAGGGTAACTGCTCCGATTTCTTTTAGCCTTGCGAGATATCCTCATGACCCATCGTATTATTATCGTCGGCGGCGGTGCCGGCGGCCTGGAGTTGGCTACCCGCCTGGGTAAGACTCTGGGCAAGCGTGGCAAGGCCAGCATCACGCTGGTCGACACCAACCTGACCCACATCTGGAAGCCGTTACTGCACGAAGTGGCGGCCGGCTCACTGAACTCCTCTGAAGACGAACTCAACTATGTTGCCCAGGCGAAATGGAACCACTTCGAGTTCCAGCTAGGGCGCATGAGCGGGCTTGACCGTGAGCAGAAAAAAATCCAGCTGGCCGCAACCCTCGACGAAGAAGGCCGCGAACTGGTGCCTGCCCGCGTGCTGGGCTATGACAGCCTGGTGATTGCGGTAGGCAGCACTACCAACGACTTCGGCACTGAGGGCGCAGCGCAACATTGCCTGTTCCTCGATACCCGCAAGCAGGCCGAGCGCTTCCATCAGCAACTGCTCAACCACTACCTGCGCGCCCATGCCGGGCAGACCGACGCCGTTGAACAGATCAGCGTCGCCATCGTGGGCGCCGGTGCCACCGGGGTCGAGCTGGCCGCCGAGCTGCATAACGCCGCCCATGAACTGGCTGCCTATGGCCTTGACCGTATCAAGCCAGAAAACATGCACATCACCCTGATCGAAGCCGGCCCGCGGGTATTACCTGCACTGCCGGAGCGGATCGGTGGGCCAGTGCACAAGACCCTGGAAAAACTAGGGGTGACGGTACTGACCAACTCGGCGGTCAGTGAAGTAACTGCCGACGCCTTGATCACCAGCAGCGGCCAGGTGATTCCGGCTAGCCTCAAGGTCTGGGCGGCCGGTATCCGCGCCCCCGGTTTCCTCAAGGACATCGACGGCCTGGAAACCAACCGCATCAACCAGCTGCAAGTCCTGCAAACCCTGCAAACAACCCGCGACGAAAATATCTTCGCCTTTGGTGATTGCGCCGCCTGCCCGCAGCCGGGCACCGACCGCAATGTACCGCCACGGGCCCAAGCGGCTCACCAACAGGCCTCATTGCTCGCCAAGTCGCTGAAGCTACGAATCGAAGGCAAGGAGCTGCCGACCTACAAGTACACCGACTACGGCTCGCTGATCTCGCTGTCGCGCTTTTCCGCGGTGGGTAACCTGATGGGCAATCTGACGGGCAGTGTGATGCTGGAAGGCTGGCTGGCGCGGATGTTCTACGTGTCGTTGTACCGCATGCACCAGATGGCGCTGTATGGGTTCTTCCGCACGGCGATGCTGATGCTGGGCAGCAAGATCGGCCGCGGCACCGAGCCACGCCTTAAATTGCACTAACAACCTGGTCTCGAAGGAGGCCTGGCAAATGTGGGAGCGGGCTTGCTCGCGAATACGGTGGTTCAGTCACAGATGTACTGACTGACACAGCGCATTCGCGAGCAAGCCCGCTCCCACTTTATTTTGCGGTGAATTCAGAATTTGCGAGCACAAAAAAAATCCCCGTATCTTTCGATACGAGGATTTTTAATATGGTCGGGGTAGGGGGATTCGAACTCCCGACATCCTGCTCCCAAAGCAGGCGCGCTACCGGACTGCGCTATACCCCGGTAATAAAAAGGCGACCTTTCAGTCGCCTTCTTCGATCAGCGCTTTTGGCCTCTGATCTTAAGATTCGATTCCAGCGTTAACTGGTCTCAAAAATGGTGGGTCGTGTGGGATTCGAACCTACGACCAATTGGTTAAAAGACAATTGGTTTTAGTGCTTCATAGCCCAGGATCGTGTTCGCTACACATAGCTGTTTCCGTGGCCTCGCAGCCTCTAATGAACCCACATTAGAGGCTCCAAACCATGAAAATCTCTGCGGTCGTTTCGACCAAAGGCGGCGTAGGCAAAACTACCATCGAGGCCAACCTCGGCGCTTTTTGTGCGGATGCAGGCCTGCGCGTGCTCATGATCGACCTAGATCCTGCACAGCCTTCGCTCTCCTCGTATTACCAATTGGTCGATGAAGCTCAAGGAGGCATCTACGACCTGCTGGCATTCAATATCACCGAATCAGCCAAGATCATATCCAGCACCACGATACCAAACCTGTCGCTTGTCATTTCCAACGACATCAACAACCAACTGAACAGCCTGATCCTGCAAGCACCTGACGGACGGTTGCGACTCGCCAACCTGATGCCGGGCTTCAAAGATCATTTCGACCTGGTACTGATTGACACCCAAGGCGCCAGGTCGGCAATGCTCGAAATGGTGGTCCTAGCCTCTGATTTGGTCATATCCCCACTTCCGCCCAATATGCTCGCTGCACGGGAGTTCAGCCGGGGATCCATGCAGATGCTGGACGGCCTGCGCGCCTATGGGCGCCTGGGCATGAAAATCCCTCCTGTGCGGATCGTCGTCAACAATCTCGACCAAACCACCGACGCGCAAATGATCGAGCAGTCGGTACGGGAAATTTTCCAGGACAATGACGAAATCAACGTTCTGGAATGCGTCGTCCCCTCCGCAGTGGTGTTTCGTAACAGTTCATCCCTGGGCGTCCCAGTACACCGCTTGGAATACAGACAGCCTTCCAACCGCATATCCCCTGCAGCCCTTGTCGTGATCCGCCAATTGGCCATTGAGCTTTTTCCAGAATGGCGTGACCGCTTCGAGGCCATGACCGAGGAAAAGGTAGCTAACTTGGTGAGGGAGGGTCGTTGAAATGGCGAAGCCCTCCATTACCGACGCCCGCAGTATTACTGCAAACCTCATCCTAGAGGTTGGCAAGTACTACAGCGCTCAGCAATTGCGCAGCTTGCAAGCCAAGCTCAGTGGAACCGCACGAGAAATCCGAGCCCTGACAAGCGGTTACCAATTACCCGGTCGGATTGGCGCTCAGTTGAGCGTTGACCAGCTTCAGCTTTTGCAGGACGCCGCGAAGCTTATCGAGTCAGTGAACTCGAACATTAAGCACGCGAAGGAAAAGCGCGGCCGCGACGAAAACCAAGCCAAACGCCGTCAGCAAAGTCGATATGCCGAAGCCAAACGCCTGGTAGCTGAAACATATTTAGAACCCTTTGCTCCTGAGCCAACGGCTTTGGACCCTCTTCTAGATATTCTTAAAACAGCGCTGACGCTTAATCGAGCAGACGTTTTCAGGAATGGTTATTCCCCTAGGGAGTTCAATCTCAGGCTCCGTGATTACCTGTCGCCTGCCAGAACTCGAAAGCTCATTGGCTGGACCAGCCCAAGTGCTTTTTGGATAAGCACGGTTCTCTCTCTTCGTAATGACGTTGTGCAAGCTGTTGAGCAAGAGATTGCTTACGACGATGGGTCAAGTGTTCAAGACCGCCTTGATGCCCTGAAACAGAAGGTTGCGGACTGCCTTGCCCGGACTCACCTCTCTGCTGATGAGGAAGAAACACTTCGCCTGTGGTCAGAGGCGCTCTCCCCCCGCCTCCAACAGGAAGGGGGTGAATGATGGACAAGCAAAAAGTCCTCAGCAAGGTCGCCAAACTCATGGCGCTGGCCAAGTCACAAGGCGCTGCCCCAAACGAAGTGGAAATTGCACTTCGTCAAGCTCGCCATTTGATGAATCAGTACAACTTGGAACACACCGAAGTCGCTGCCCATACAATCGAAGAATCCATTGTGGGTACCAAAACCCGTCGGGCACCGCAGGATTGGCTGCACAACCTGGCCTCAATCTGTTCCCAAGCCTTCGATTGCAGCCACTTGGCGTATTTCAATCCGCTACTTGGCTGGTCCTTCAAGTTCTTGGGGAAAGGTATTTCACCCGATCTGGCAGCTCACACCTATTCAACGCTGCATCACCAGCTTGTCGCAGCCCGACGAGCTCATGTTGCCCAGCAGAAGCGCTGCCAACTGAAAACCAAACGTCACCGCGGCCAACTGTTTGCCGAGGGCTGGCTCAATGCCGTCGCCTCTAAGGTGAACCAGTTTGCAGGTGGGATAGACGAAAACACTGCGCTGGAGATCCAAGCCTACCTGGAATGGCATCATCCAAAACTAACGCTAGCCATTATCAAGCCCATCGAAGCCAAAGGTCATGACACCCGCTCTTTGCAAGCGGGATGGGACCAGGGCAAGCATGCCAGGCTGCATCGTGGTGTCGGACAGCAGTCACAAGGAGCCCTTGGGCATGGAGGGAGCCAATGAGAACTCATTCGCTTTCACCTTTGGCCATGGCGGCGCTGGAACAAGCCAGATCCCAACTTGGGCTTGCCCCGGTTCACAAACACCATGTTTGGAGTGAGGCAGAAGAGCGCTCGCTCATTGCCCGCTATCCCAATGAACCGACTCAGGTCCTAGCCGCCGAATTGGGGCTCAGCGTCTATCAGGTCTATGCCAAAGCCAAACGGCTGGGCTTGAGCAAAAGCGCCGAGTTTCTTCGCAGTAGTCTCTGTGGCCGGCTTGACGGCAAGTTGGGCGCAGAATTCCGCTTTCCCAAGGGATCCGTCCCATGGAATAAGGGCCTTAAGGGGCTCCCCTCCTCTGGCCGTATGACTCAGACGCAGTTTAAGGCCGGCAATAAACCGGGGAACTGGCTGCCTATTGGCAGCCTGCGCACAACTCCTGACGGTTATCAGCAGAAGAAAATCACCGATACCGGTTACCCACCCGTTGACTGGAAAGCCGTGCATGTACTGCTTTGGGAGGAGCATCACGGACCAGTCCCTATAAACATGTGCGTGTGCTTCAAGGACGGCAACAAGGCCCATATAGCCCTGAATAACCTGGAGTTGCTGACGAGAGCAGAACGTATGCGTCGGAACACCATTCATCGGTATCCGGAAGAGCTGAAATCCGCAATACGCGCTATCGGCAAACTCAAACGCACCATCCGGGAGGTTGAACATGAAGAACAAGATTGAAGATCTACGTAATCACCTGTTCGTCGCGATCGAGAGCCTCCTGGACCCAGAAAGACCAATGGAAATCGAACGGGCCAAAGCGGTTGCCGAGGTTGCTCAGGTCATGATCAATTCAGCGAAGGTTGAAGTCGACATGGTCAAAGCCCTGGGGGCACGCAACGGGAGTGGTTTTCTTCAGATAGGCCAGGAGTCTGGGAAATGAATCACCTTGACCTCTCACCTCCCTACTCCGTAGAGGCTGAACAAGGTGTGTTAGGTGGGCTACTGCTCGACAACAACACCTGGGATCTCGTCGCAGACAAACTGGATGCCTCTGATTTTTTCCGACACGACCATCGGTTGCTGTTCCGGACAATGGCAAGCCTTGCTGACAAGTCCATTCCGTTCGACATCGTCACCGTCCACAACGCGTTGGAGGAGCCAGACGAAGCCGGAGGGCTGAGCTATCTGGGCGAGCTGGCCAAAAACACGCCGTCTGTAGCCAACATCGAGCATTACGCATCCATCGTGCGTAATCGCTCTCGGCTCAGACAGCTCATGTCCCTTGGATACCAATGCTCTCGCGAGGCGACAGACCCGTTGGCAAGTGCGGAGGATGTTCAAGAATCAATTGAACAGCAACTGTTCGCTCTGGGTGAAGGCAAGAGCGCAACGGAATTCGTCAATATCAACCAATGCCTGACGAACGTCGTCGAACAAATAGACGAACATTTCAACGGCAATATCACCGTGACCGGCCTGCCTTCAGGCCTGGAGGACCTGGACGAGCTGACGTCGGGTTTTCAAGAAGCCGACCTGATCATCCTCGGCGCGCGCCCGTCTATGGGGAAGACCTCTCTGGCCTTGAACTTCATAGATACGGCTCTGCAGGCAAAGCTTGATCGTACAGTTCAGGTTTTCAGCATGGAAATGCCGGCCAAAGCACTGATGTATCGATTGATGGGCATCCTAGGCCATATCGATCTGGGCAGGCTATTGAAGGGCAAGCTCGATGATGATGATTGGCCGAAGCTGACTGCAGCGGTTTCTCGTATTAATGGCTATGGAGAGCGGCTGGTCATCGACGACTCATCAGCGCTCACGCCTGCAGTAATCAGAGCTAAATCTCGTCGAGCAGCTCGTCGCTTCGGACACCCGAGCTTGATCCTGATCGATTACCTGCAGCTCATGCGCTGCCCAGGTCAGGAAAACAGGGCCAACGAGATCAGCGCTATATCCCAGTCCCTCAAGGCCCTAGCGAAAGAGATGAATTGCCCGGTGGTTGCGCTTTCCCAGCTCAACCGAGAACTGGAGCGACGGCCAAATAAGCGTCCGATCAACGCAGACCTGCGTGATAGCGGTGCGATTGAACAGGACGCGGACCTGATTATGTTCGTCTACCGGGACGAGGTGTACCACCCTCAGAGCGAACACAAAGGCATTGCAGAAATCATTCTCGGCAAGGCGCGTAACGGCCCAACTGGGACCGTACGAACAGCCTTCATCGCCAATCAGACCCGGTTTGCCAACCTCAGTCCCAACGCCGGCTGGCAAGGGGCTCAACTATGAAAAAGCACACCTCAGCGATGAATACTCTCGTACGCATCACTCACTGGTGCCTTCAATGCGATAGCCACCACCCGAAACATCAAGTGAGTGGCGCTCCAGCCTTACCCGGCGGTGAAGTGGACGAGCTTATTTGCCCTACTTGCAATAGCTATGACATCGAGGAGCTTCAGGAGGTGTCGGATGCACAGTAGCGCCGAGCTATTTCCTAGTATCCATGCCGGTGCCGTGTTCGAAGCCTCTGCTGTGGCTCATGCCCATAAATCTGGGATCAACCCGGTGGAGCTCGACGCATTAGCTCAAGCGATCGGCCGCCTTGCTCGTGACCACAGCACCGTGGTCCCAATGAGCATGCGTGAGGATCTGTTGGAGTTTGAGAAGCTCGGCTACGTCGAGCTGACCAACACGCCCAGCGCAACAATTACCGTTGAACTGCTCTGTGCGGGCGCCTTGCTATCCAGCTACTTCTGGTCGGTTTGGGTGCCCCGCTACCTCCAGTGCTGCTCGCTGAAAGTGGCCGTCATGTCTCACCTGCAACACCCCGCGGAAGTTCAGCACTGCAGCGTGGTGTTCCGCGTGCCTGGAGCACGTGAGGCTACGCGTCACTTTTTGCATGAGCTCGGTACCAAGTTTCCTGGCGATCAGGCTGAAATCATCGCGATCCAGACCGGTAACGTTCTGGCAGACAGGGATGCAGAGCTATGACCACCAATCTCCTACGCGGAAAAAGCGAGAGCCTTCGTGTACTCGTGAAGTTTGCTGAAGCGAATGGCTGGACGGTGTCTCGCACTCAAGGTGGCCATATCAAGTTCACGAAATCTGGCCTTGGATCGATTTACACCTCATCAACCGCAAGCGATTACCGCTCAGGCCTCAACGCCAAAGCCCGTATTCGTCGTGCTGATCGAGCTCAAACCCTACACTCGCAGGAGGCAATCTAATGCCTATCCGTCATTGCATCGTCCACCTGATCGACAAAAAACCCGATGGCACACCTGCTGTTCTCCAGGCACGCGATTCGGAGCTATCCGAATCGGTCGCCATCGAGAACATGCTTGCCGACCTCAACGAGAGCTATAACGCCAAACAAGGCAAGGCCTGGGGTTTCTTCCATGCCGAGTCCGGCGCGCACCCGTTTAGCGGCTGGTTAAAGCAGTACTTTGAAGGTGACCAGGACTTCACCGCCTTCAGCCACACGGCGGTCGAGCATCTGCAAAAGCTGATGGAAGAGTCCAACCTCTCCACCGGTGGCCACGTACTGTTTGCCCATTACCAGCAAGGCATGACCGACTACCTAACTGTCGCCCTGCTCCACCACAGTGAAGGCGTGGTGGTTACTGACGATCTGGACGTCACTCCTTCACGCCACCTGGACGTTGGCCAGTTGCACCTGGCAGCGCGTATCAACTTGTCCGAGTGGCAGAACAACAAGCAATCCAAGCAGTACATCTCGTACATCAAAGGCAAAAACGGTAAGAAGATCTCGGGGTATTTCAGCGACTTCATTGGCTGCATGGAAGGCGTCGACGGCCCGGGCGAAACCCGCGCCCTCCTCAAGGCGTTCAGCGACTTCGTTGAAAACGAAGACCTGCCAGACGAATCGGCCCGCGAGAAAACCAAGGCCCTGGTGGACTACGCCACCAGCCAGGCCAAGCTCGGTGAACCCATGGGCCTGGAGGAACTGTCAGGCTTGATCGATGAAGATCGCCCCAAGGCGTTCTACGACCATATCCGCAATAAGGACTACGGCCTGTCGCCGGAAATCCCCCTGGATAAACGCACTCTCAACCAATTCCGTCGGTTCACCGGCCGTGCCGAAGGCTTGTCCATCAGTTTTGAAGCGCATCTGCTAGGGGACAAGATCGAGTACGACGAGGCGTCCAATTCATTAGTCATCAAGGGGTTACCTACCCAACTCACTGATCAGTTGAAACGTCGCTGAACACACTTTCTACCCTAGGCATCGGAGCCCACCATGAGTAACAAACCACAGCGTCTGCATGAAGAAAAATTCGTTATTCGCCTGCCCGACGGGATGCGCGAACGCATCGCGTTGGAAGCACGTGAAAACGCCAGGTCGATGAACTCAGAAATTGTTTATCGGCTGGAGACAACTGCCGAACTTGAAGCTGCTCTGGATCGTGCTTTGAAAATCATTGACCAGCTTTTGGCGGCAAGCCCGGCTTATGAGCAGCCAGGAGCCAGAGTATGAAAGCGTCTTTGGCCCAAACCATGAAAGATAAGCTGTTGCTGCCGGCGTTTGAATCGAAGTCGCCGGTGGCAGCGCGAATGAGCGACCCCATCGTCGATACCCCCATGCTGTTGACTCTCGACGAAACGCTGCCGTATGACGAAAACCCAAGGACGACTCGTAACCCGAAGTACGATGAAATTAAAGAGTCGATACGAAATCGGGGACTCGATACGCCACCTCCCGTCACTCGTAAACCTGGGGAAGATAAGTACCGGATCCGCAACGGCGGCAACACTCGCCTGGCAATTTTAAACGAGTTGTATCGTGAGACCGGCGACGAGAAGTACTTCAAGTTTCACTGCCTATTTCGACCCTGGGACGCCGTTCGGGGCGAAATCATCTCGCTCACCGGCCACTTGGCTGAAAACGACCTCCAAGGCCAGCTCCTGTTCATTGAGCGGGCTATTGGGGTCGACAAAGCGAGAGCGCTGTATGAAACAGAGGCAGGGGAGTCTATCTCATTACGTGAGCTTTCACGGCGGCTGTCAGCGGATGGCTACCCGGTCTCCGCGTCTCACTTGAGTCGTATGCACGACACCATTCGGTACTTACTGCCAGCAATTCCAGGCGCGCTGTACTCTGGACTGGGAGTAGACAGAATCATAAAGCTTCTGTCTTTGCGCAAAACAGCTCTTCAGTGCTGGGATCGCAATTATCAAGAGCAGGAGCAGCACCTTGATTTCGATACGCTTTTCCAAGATGTACTGTCCCAGTTTGAGGGCGACGCTGAAGAATTTCTATTCCAGCGATTTCAGGACGAACTGATAGATCACCTTAAAAAGCCGCTGAACCTCGGCTACGAGCAAATACTGTTGGAAATCACTCAGAACCAGGACCAATTGCGCCGGTCTACGCCGGTTCTTGAGCTGCCACAGTACCCTGCATCGCAATTTGAGGGGGGGACTCAACTTAACGTTTCGAACAATGGCATTGAGGCTAATCAGAACCCTCTACAACTACCCCCTACTACTTCGGGGGGCAGCACACATAAGACGACGCCCTCCAAAGAGAGTCCTTCACCTCAAGGGGTGCAACAGCAACTGGCCCCAACTCCGCAGGAGCAAATGAGCCCACAAGAGCGCCAAGCACGTATCGATGGGCACGTTGCGAGCCCTGTGAAGACTTCTCCCAGAGTCGACAAGATGAAACGGGAGCTCGCTGCGCTTGACGGTGAGGTCTTGCCCGACTTCGCCTCCAATGCCTTGGTGGCCATCCCTGTTCAAGCTGGCGGACTCAATCCCATTTCTGACCTTTGGTACATCGAACGCGAAATAGACAATACCGCGACCCTGCGTCAGCACATCGCTCAATTGGCTCGCGAAATAGCCAGCTCGGTCAAAGCCCCAGGTCAATTTATCGATATCGATGGTGGCGTCGGGTTCAGCTACCGACACCCCGAAGCGGAAGTCGAAATTACTGCCACAGCCCAACATACCTTGACGCTGCTCCAGTCTTTGAGCGGCTCGATGGCCATCGTACTGAAAATGATTCAGCAGCAACCCAAGCTTCAAATCGACGCGTTGGCTGACTTTGAGTTCGCAGCCGGACTGGGCCAGATCTTACTGGGCCAGCCTCACACAAAAGATCAGCCCCCTGAAAGTGAATGCCGTCTCAGCGACGGCGCTCTAGTGAAGCTGTTCCGCATTATTCGTCTCGCAAGACGTTTGATTGACCTGGAAATCCAGTCAGTCGCCAACAACGGTCCGAATTCAGCCAGTTAACACACGGACTCTACAAGGGGGAGTCGTCATGTCCAAGACACCAATAAATGAAGCAATCCTGTCACAGGTGCTTCATCACATGCGTAATGGCCAACTTCGGCGCTGCATCGAAATGGGCCTGGAGCCAGAGATATTGGCTCAGCTCCAACAACCTTCAGTACTGAGCTTGCTGCTTAACACTCCCGTGTCTTGGTGCAACGTCACCATTGATGGGGACATGGTAAAAAAACTACTGTCAGGCGCGCAGCGTTCTGATGAAGAAGTGCGCATGATTGAACGTGCGCTGCGACTTGGCGCGACCACTCAAATGCTGCAACAGTTCTTCGGGCTGTCTCCGCAGGATGTGGCCCTTCAACGCCTAATGATCGGCGTGACGGCACGTCGTGGCCGTTGGCGCGAATTCAGTGAGGAGATGGACGCTCAGCTTTGGTACCGATGGACGCACCTAATGCAAGAGCATCAGGTAGAGCTTGGCGACAGTCTCGCGTTGCTGGACATCGCCATGTTGGTCGCCGAGGAACTCAATGCTCCACAGGATACTAGCCCAGATGAGACCCACGAAAACCTCAGCCTGGCCATCATCTGGCATCGCATTCAGTCCTGGATAAAGGAAGGGCTTTACCCTCCTGCAAACCCTGGCCTTCCGAGAAGGCTACAGCTTGTGTCTTCTCAACGACTTGCACAGCCTGCAGCGACATCGGTGGAAGGTGACTCTGTATTATGAGGTTGTCTCGGCTTCCCTTGTCGACGCTTTTAGACTCGGCCTCGGGTCACCTTGAAGCTCATTTGCTTCAGAAAAAAGAGTCGGCGCCTCCGGGGATTGAAGGGTCTTCCCCCTACTCCGGAATTATTTTCAGCGGGAACCCACACGAAACGGTTCCTCGCCGATTGCTTTTGGATGATCGCTTAACCCCGCTTGAAAGAAACACCTGGCAGGTATTTCGCCTACTGATCAATGACGACGGCCTTACGGCGTTCCCTACCTATGACCAACTGCGGCCATATTTGGGTATGCAACCCGGTAGGCCTGCCTCGCGTGAAACTGTATCAAAAGCATTAGTGACCTTACGTCTCACCCGTTGGCTTAGCCTGGGGCGACGGGTGCGCAATGATCTGAGTGGACAAGTGCAAGGCAACGTCTACCTGCTTCACGACGAACCGGTCACACCGGCCGAAGCTATAGAGTTCGACAAGGACTACTTGCAGCTACTCGCGCAGTCAATGCAGCACCAGACCAAGGTGATTCGCGAAGTGGCAGAAATTGCCTGGAAGGAATTTGCAGCTGATCCTGATGTTGGCCAACGCTTACCTAGCAGGCTGGACATCATCGAATCCCGCATGAATAGCCAGGCCTGGACCAAAGCGCAGGCTCCAGTCGTTCTTAAAGCGACTGAGTTCGGAATCCGAACTCAGCAAAATATAGCTCTATCTCCACTGAGTTCGGATACCGAACTCAGTGAAAAAGGCGAAGAGCGAATCGCTTTGGAGCAGAGTTCGGATGCCGAACTCAGCCGTAAATCACTGAGTTCGGACTTAGTTCGGCATCCGAACTCATATAGTACGTATACAGATACACACAAAGATGTTTGTAAAAGCTCTGTACATGTACCGCCCACACCAAACGACATCGCTGCCGATTTGCTCGGTGCACTGCATCGACTACCGGTCGAGCAAAAACAGAACGCGGTCCTGGCGCTGCAAAAGGTTCCAGCAGAGTTGAAAACCGCGCTCATCAAACAATGGGTCCACCGCTGTGACTCGGGAGGGGTCCGAAACCCGCTTGGATACTTAATGACGCTCGTCGGCATGGCCGTTCGCGGCGATTTCAACAGCCAATGGAACCCTGACGACAAGGCAAAAGCGAGCCCCGAGCGTCAAGACGCTTCAGCCCCGCCAGAGGGCGCAGAGCAGCCGACGAAGACGCTAACGCAGACGCGTAGCCCTGAGTCGATACAAACCGCAAAACACACACTCAGCGGAATGCTGCATCTGCTGAAGCCTAATCGGGGTACACATCCATGATGTCAGGTGGACAACCAGAATATCGTGGTAACGCGGCCCAGAGCGAAGCGGTCGTGACCGGAATCTGTGCCAGCTACACAGCAAGTGTTGCGGCCCGCAACACCCTGACAGGAACCGAAATACGCCGCGGCCGCCACGCAAGTGACTCGGCCCAAATCACTTGCCCAGGATCCGGCATTCGTGCCAGCGACACGGCAAGTGTTGTGGCCCACAACACCCTGACAGCATCCGGCACCGGAGGTGGCCGCCATATAAGTGGTGCGGCCCGCACCACCTTGGCAGGATCCGGCATCCGTGCCGGCGACATGGCAAGTGTTGTGGCCCACAACACCCTGACAGCATCCGGCACCGGAGGTGGCCGCCATATAAGTGGTGCGGCCCGCACCACCTTGGCAGGATCCGGCATCCGTGCCGGCGACACGGCAAGTGTTGTGGCCCACAACACCCTGACAGCATCCGGCACCGGAGGTGGCAGCCATATAAGTGGTGCGGCCCGCACCACCTTGGCAGGATCCGGCATCCGTGCCGGCGACACGGCAAGTGTTGTGGCCCACAACACCCTGACAGCATCCGGCACCGGAGGTGGCAGC
>NZ_JBZXEA010000046.1:44361-78754 GCF_058725345.1 Pseudomonas sp. DW-iso17
CATGGCAAGTGTTGTGGCCCACAACACCCTGACAGCATCCGGCACCGGAGGTGGCCGCCACGCAAGGGATTCGGTCCGCACCGGCGAGTTTCAGCTCTTCCTATATAGAAGCCTCAACAAATCCCCTTCCATCGGGCTACGTATTTAATGCTGCGTCTCCTATAGCCAAATTGCAGCATGGGTACGTCAATCCTCTTCCCAAGGAAACACTGCACCATGGCTGATAACTTCCGGCTCAACATCGGTTCACTGCGCAGCGATGTGAAGCTCACCCTTCACACTCACCACGCCGCTCGTATATGGATGGGGCGCCCTAAAAATGACCTCAAAGCCGGCATCATTGGTCTGTCAGGGTTCTGCACTGTCGTCAATCGAATGTCTCGAGGCGCCCAACAGGATGATCCCTACTCTGACTGGTGGATGATCCTCCTCGAGGAAAAGATCAACGATTCCAAGGAAGCGTTAAAGACCATCGAAGATCGCCTGGACACAGCCATGGCCTCTCTTCCACCGGCCATCAGCATTAGCGAAAACCTCTCGATCCAGCCTGTCAGCCTCCCGCTGTACATCTCCAATCCCCTGGGATTTCAGGCTGTGTACCTGCTGACGAACTACGACGAAATTGTCAGACGCATTCTGTTGGCCCAGCACGTTGGCCTTGTCGGGCGCCACGATATGGAAACCTGGATCGACGAAGGCGCAGCGGTACTGCGGAGACTGTTTGGTCTGGCCCAGATCTATAAGTACTCAGGCGCTGCCCGCGACGACTTCGCTGCAAACAATGCCAAGGCTGAAGCAGCCCGCAAAATGTACGAGCGGTACGGTGAGCTGCCACAAGACATCCTGGAAGGCACCCGCCGTTCGAATTTCGCGCCACCGATCATCCGCGGTCAGCAGCAAACCGAGACGGATGATCATCTCGATGACCCCGTTGAGGGTTAAAGAGCATGGGCCAGATTCCCTCCAATGATGGGTCGCTGCAACAGACCGCCTTCCGGCCACTGCAACAGGAAGCCTTTCAGCGACTGCAACAGGCTGCCTCACTAAAGGGCCTTTTAAAGCCTTTTAAAGGTAAGGGGGAGCTGACCCAATTTGCCGATCTTTGCCGAGCTCAAGAATCGGACTTAAAAGCTCTTGCCCAGGAAGTGCTGAGCCAGGCCCGCCGATATCCATTCACCCTAGTTCCAGTGCGGTTGACTGAGCAGAACACCCAAGCCGGCACCCAGTTTTTGAGATGGCAGCAGGTGACAGATCGGCGGATGGGCGTAGGGGTTTGGGCAGAAATGATGGGCTCACCCAGAACACCGGAATCCATGCTGCAGGATCTTTACGTGATGGAGCTGCAGCGCATCACCTTGAATATGCAAATGAGTTTGCTGCACTCGATCACCAAACAGGCCGCCGAGTGCGCAGAAAAAATGGGCCAGGCAGAGGCCGTGTATACCGCTCGCCTGCAGCAGCTCAACAACCCAACGCAACACCAATAACCTCGGAGAATACTCATGGGCACGCCCGTACAAGGCTGGGAAGGCAATATCGGTTCTGCACCGGAATTCAAAGAATTCCCCAACGGCAATAAAGACCCACGTCGACTCATGCGAGCCAACGTTTACTTCGACAATTCGATTCCGGATGGCAAAGGCGGCTACGAAGATCGTGGCGGTTTTTGGGCGAATGTGGAGTGGTGGCACAAGGACGCCGAGCATTATTCGCAACTGTTCCAGAAAGGTATGCGAGTGCTGGTTTCCGGTCGCGCCGTTATGGACCGTTGGAAGAACGACGATGGCGAATTCGAAGCTTTGAAAATCCAGGCCAGCCGGGTCGGCATGCTGCCACACCGCGTGACCATGGTGAATCTGGCGCCTTCGCAAAACCAGAATTCGCAACAGTCCAACAGACCCGAATCGCGGCCGCAGCCAGCTCCAGGCCCGGATGAATATCCAGATACCGATCCACCGCAATTCTGAAAACAGGGGCTTAATTTTTCGGCCCATTCGTGTAGCTGTCGGTGTTGGGGGAAACAGCTCATCGTTTCCCCCGACCTCATTAGAGAACCACTACAAATTAGGACGTGCCGATGGATGAAGTTTTGAGGGACCCAACAGGGTACGTTGTCATTGGCGCAGAGCACCCAGCTTTAGGCCGTGTTTACTGGGCTTACTTTGATGAAAGCGAGGTGAATGCTCCGGACTACTACGGGCTCACCCTGGACATAAACCGAGCATCATGGGCTCCAGTTGGGTGGCGAACGGGAGAGTATCTGATGGGGGGCCGTGGAGAGACAGACCTTGATACCTGGCAAGCCCGCCGATTTATCAACACCTTGCTCGATGAATACCGCTTAGATACTGAATACCGCGTCGACTTTGACGACGACGACGAAATGACTGAACACTTATACGGCAAGCTGGAACAACTACGTGTTCAAAGCGGACAATCCACTCAGGACTTCATCGCGTGGATCAGAGTTGCGAACTGGACGGACGAGCCAGCTTCGAATTGACATCAAACCGCCAATTGGTTGGCAAAAAATCGCGCCATTCGTTAACTTTCAGGTTGAGTCACACTTCCATTCGGCTATCTCAAGCACAGAAGTTTAAAACTTCCGTTTTTGATGCAAAAAAATGCGCTATTCGTGATGTTACTGTCTGATAGATCTGTTCTTCGGGGACCGATAGCCAATGGCGCAATCTCGAACTTCTTTGAAACCAGCAGATAGGCGGCAATTCAATAACCCCCATACTGCCGTTCAAATAGCCGGTGCTGACGCCGCCCGAAAAGGGCTACGGGTGTATGACTGCCCTTACCACCATCCTGCGATGCGCGCGTCGTGGCTAAAGGGCTTTGCCCAGGAACAGCAGCTGACGCTGGACCTCTAGCCGCTAAAAGCCTCCCGTTGTGCATTGACCATTTCCCATTGAAGCCTTACCTGCCATGACGTGACAGTCCCGCTCTGCATAATTGAGAAGGGGCACACCGTGAAGCTATTGATCATCGAGGCACCTGGGAAGCTGAAAAAGCTTCAGCCAATGATGAAGAAACTGCGCCCAGGCGAACACTGGTTGGTTGTCGCCAGTGGTGGGCACATACGTGACTTGCCCGCCAGAGGGCAGGACGACAGCATGATCACCACAGGCGTCCGCAAAAATTACACACCGGTGTACGAGATCCTGGATAAGAGCGCCAAGGCCGTGCGGACCATCAAGGCCGCAGCTAAACAGGCCGATGAAATCTACCTCGCAACCGATCCGGATCGCGAAGGTGAAAGCATCAGCTGGCACATCCAGCAGGTACTGGCGGTCAAATCCTACAAACGCATCACCTTCAATGAAATCACCCTGAAGCGTGTCGCAGAGGCTCTAGCCAATCCTCGCCAAATCGATTTGAACAGAGTCGCGTCACAAGAATGCCGGCGTGTACTTGATCGTTTGGTGGGTTACCTGGTGACTCAGGAGCTACGCCGACTGATGGGCAAGCCCACCTCTGCAGGCCGCGTGCAATCGCCTGCCGTATACCTGGTGGTTTTGCGCGAGCGCGAGATCCGCAACTTTCAGGTAATCAACCACTTCGGTGTGCGTCTGAACTTTGTGGATATGAATCAGGGCACCACCTGGTATGCAGACTGGCAACCGGTACCGGATTTCGCGAGCAAAGACTTTCCTTACGTTCAAGATGCCAACCTGGCCCGACTCGTCGCCGGCACACGTAATGTCGTCGTCGAGTCCTGTGAAGACCGCAAGGCCGAGCGCCACCCACCCGCGCCCTTCATCTCTTCCACCCTTCAACAAGCAGCCAGCAACGCCTTGAAATGGGACCCGGACAAGACCATGCAAGTCGCCCAGCGATTGTATGAACAAGGCGTGATCACCTACCACAGGACGGATAATCCCAACGTACCAGACGAGGCCATGGAGGATATTAGAACCGTAGCTAGATCTATCGGATTGAAGACCGTCGACGAGCGACGTACATTCAAGGCCGCCGAAGGCGCGCAGGAAGGCCACCCCGCTATTACCCCGACGCATTGGGCTGATACAAAAGCTGGTGAGAACGACGAGGAACTCGCCCTGTACAAGTTGATTTGGGTCCGGGCGCTGGCCAGCCAGATCGAAGCGGCGGTATTCGACGTGCGTGCTGTAAAACTGCTCGCGGTTGGCCCAAATGGTAAGGCTTTGCGATTCAATGCAACTGGTGAAACCCTTTTTCATCCTGGGTGGCGGAAACTGCTCAAGGGCGATGACACAGACGATGAGGAAGATGGAGCAGCGAGCAACCCAGTTCCTGCACTCACACCAAAACAGATCATCTCTGTGCACAACGGAGAACTGCTGAAGAAGAAAACTCAGCCGCCATCCCGCTACACCAAGGCCAGTCTAATCAAAGAAATGGAGCGCCGCGGTATTGGTCGTCCCAGCACGTTCGCCTCGATCTTGAAGAACATCACCAGCAAAGGAATGATTGAGGAAAAAAGCCGCAAGCTGGTACCGGCGCCGCTGGGGGAGGAAACAATCGCGAAGCTGGAAGGGTTCTACAGTTTCGTGGAGCTCGATTTTACGAGGGAGCTGGAGCGGGATTTGGACAAAGTCGCCCAGGGCCAAGACACCTATGGAGCTGTCGTTGCGCGTCTGCATAGACGCCTGGAAGAGGAACTGTCTCAGCAACGTGGAATGCCGAGTGTGCCGATGGCGTCCGCTCCACGCCCAGCCACAGCAGGTGGCGCTTTCAACTGTCCCAAGTGCAATCAACCCCTCGCAAGGCGACAAAAAAAAGGGGGCGGTGGCTATGACTTTTGGGGTTGCACAGGCTTCAAATCGAATGGATGCAAGGTGAGTTTTCCAAACTTGAATGGCAAACCAGATCTCAATAAACCCAGAGGGGTGTGACTTCTGCCATTGCCGATATAAATCACCGACAACGCCGTTACGCATTAACCCTAGAAGCCCACCATTCCTATACCTGACAGTCCTCTGCGAAATTGCAGAGGAGGTCATGGGTGAGCGTACAGAAGAGACAATCGGTGGTGGGGCTGCGCATCTTAGCGCCGAAGCTGGAGAAGTTCTCAGACCGGCAAATTGAAGTCGCCCAGACCTGGGCTTTACAATTTAACGTACCGCCCTCCCAGCTGACCTCCTTCATCGATACCTATCTGAGTTCCACTGTCCATACTCGTTGCTGGTGCGTAGCCCTGCCCTCTACAGATGATCAAACACGGCGGCTCCTGGCCAGAATCGGCGATCACCTCCAGTACTTCGATGGTCATCAGGTTAAGGCCTGCAAAATCTTCAGCAAGGACCGCGTGCATAAGAGAAAACCCACCGCAATGGTGGCCCAGCAGCTACTGCTCAGGTTTGAAAAACGCTGGTATGCAGACGTCCTACTGACCTCCTTCTGCAAGTCTGCTGGAGAGAGGGCGAAAGCCCTTTCGATTGAAGATCTAGGAAGCTTTAATCGCCGCGGCTTCGATTGGACGGCGAGCAACAATCGGTACTTCAATCCCCGCACCCGATTTTACCTGAAGCAGATTGGCAGCACGCTGAAGCAGTTTTGCCAGTGTCTGGACCAAGAGCTTTTATTCGCCATTCGTTCAGCGCAATGTCCCTCACCCAAGCTCTATAACTGGCTGGCTCAAGGTGACCGAAAACGCCGCCTTCAGGCCCTAAAAGCCCAGCCAGTACTGATTCCACTTCTGGTACTAGCAGATCAATGGCCGTGGCCGTGGGATGGGCAGCAGCAGGTATACATGAACTGCCCATGGGATGAACTTCAGGCGTGGCGCCCATACTGGAGTGAGGACCGTTATTTGATTTCCGCTGAAGAGTGCCTGGTAGGTCGCATAGCCGACGCGGGCCTCCCCCTTTCCGACACACTGGCTTGGCTGCTACAGGCGCCGCGCGCTGCAGTGCGCTACCTGGGTCAACAGCGGGTATTCGATACCGGCAGTGCATTGACCCGTATCAGCCGCGAGGGGCCACAAGGACCCTGGCATCGACTGCTGCTGGGAGCCTCACTGGGCAATCGCCGTCCTCTTAAAAAAGCGCACTGGATCACTCTCTTCGCGCTGCTGGATAAAATCCCGTATCAACTGCTGGATCAAACGCAGGACTGGAACAGGCTGCTGTCAGGGTGTCCAACTGATTGGTCGGACGACAATTGGTCCAAAATCGCCGACGACTTTCGAGACCTGAACGAGCTCTTTAACAACGTTGATGAGAGCGACGGACCAGCTTCTGGTGAAGCACTGCAGAAACTCAAAAGCTTCATTGCTACTGCTTCCTATCACCAGATCGCCAGCTTGGTGAATGGCTTTCACCTCGCGTTGATAGACATCCGTGAGGCTTTAGATGCAGTAGATCCACAAACAAGAACAGACTCTTTAACGCCCTGGAAGCCGCTGCTTTATTCAACCAGCACACCCCTCGTGAGTCCAAATGGGCTGCAAATTATCGAACTGAAGTGCCCCGCCGATCTTGATGCGGAACATCGAGCGCTGGGCCATTGCATTGATGGTTACGACTACAGTGCTTATCGGGGCATCTGCCGTCTTTTTTCGGTTCGCGAAAACGGGAAATCGTTGGCCTCTGCAGAAATCCAAATGGATGAAAGTGCCTGGGGCGAAACGTTAGCAAAATTGACTCCCAAACACCTGGTGACGATACAACTGAGAGGGCTCCGCAATCGCACACCTAAGTCGGGCTCCAGGGTTGACCGGGCCTATCAATGGTTTTGGGCAAAGATCAAATCGGGTGAGCTCGCCATTAACCTGGAATGGCCCGACCAAACACTATCCATGTCGCGCTATACAAATCGAAACCGGAAAAAAATGCATGCCCAGGCCTGTGCGGAATGGATCAACCAACGATTGAGCAGGACATGAGTCGTCCACGTCTGATGAACCGCCGGCAGGACCTGGTCGAAAAAGTCATTTTTGACGGCTATGACTTCGGGGTCTTAATGCAATACGTTGAGGGTGCGAACCGGCTGTTTCTCGAACGTAATGGTTTCTATATTCGGCGTGCCGAGCATCCTCAACATCGCTATTGGCGATTACCAAAAGGCAAGTTGCTGGATGACCTGGATGTGCTCTTCCACCGTTTGATGGAGTTGTCCGAGGACCGTTTCAATGAAAGTTGGGAGACGTTTTCACATAAAATCACAGCCGCACAAAACGACCCAGATCGGCAGGCATTCACGTGGGGGCTGACCTTTCGGATAGCTCCACTCGTTCAGGGCGGGATCCTGCTGTCAGGTGACTACCATCCTGGCGCGGTCGCCGTTTCAAGGCGCATGCACGGCGTGTTTCTCGGGCATTCCAAGTCCTGGCGCATTGACGCTGGTGCGGAAGTGGTGCGAAGCAACTTGATCCTGGAGCTTGGATTGTCGGAGGATCAGTTCGAAATCCTCGACACCGTGCAAGAGCTGCTGACCGACGGATCCGTTGTTCCAGCTGATGAAATCACCCGCATCAGTCTTGGTGGACCGCCACAAGAGCGCGCAGCAAAAGCGGCTGACGATAGCACCTCAACCGATGTGTATTTAGCCGCGGTGCCCTCAATCGAGCGCACCGGGTCCACTACCGAACAGATTAACCAGGCATTGGCTGGTTATTCTTTACTGGACCATCAACCGGCAGGCATCCGGCACTTGCTACAGCGCACAAGCGCCTTGCTTGCGGATGACATGGGGCTTGGTAAAACTCGCCAAGCAATCATTGCCGCTGCAATCCGAGCAGCTAATAGACCCATCTTGGTTATCACCCTGTCGACGTTGATCATCAACTGGCAACGCGAAATCCAGATGGTGTATCCCAAGGCCACTATCGGCCAACAGGTCTTTGATCCCTCTTCGCAATGGATTATCACCAACTACGAACGCCTTGGCGATTTTGTTCTGCATGCAGGACACTTTGAAGTGATGATCATCGACGAGGCGCACCGCCTGAAAGAGCCGACCGCCGCGTGGACACGTCACGGCTTCGACATTGCCGCCAAGATACCCAACCGTTACCTGCTGACGGGTACGCCAGTCCTCAACCGAGAATCTGAGCTGCACACGCTGCTACGGCTATCCGGCCACCCCGTTGGGAAACTGCCCTTGAAAGAATTCTGCGAACAGTTCGCCGGCAGTCAGGATTTCCGCATGAATCTGCGGGGCGCAATCGGCGATTGGATGCTCCGTCGACGCAAGGATGTCTTGCCCGGTCTCAAGGGCAAACAGCGCCAAACTTTACCCATCGAACTCACTGCTGAAGAGCGCAAGCAATACGATCAAATTCGGCTCGAAGACAGGCCTAGCCTCGCCAGGTTGGGATCACTGCGTCAGTTGCTTGAGCAGGTAAAGATTCGTGTCGTAATGGATCTGCTGTGCGAACTGGACGCGGAGGACAAAGTAATCTTGTTCTGTGAGTTCAAGGATACGGTAGGAACACTTCGCACTCGGTGCAAGCAAGCTGAGTACGGGTGCGTCACGGTTGTCGGCAGTGACTCTGTAGGCAAACGGCAGAAGGCGATCGATCAATTCCAAAGTGATCCAGAAACCCGCGTCTTTGCCGCCACTACCTCCGCTGCCGGCACCGGCAACAACCTCACTGCGGCCAACTATGTGATGTTCCTGGGCCTCCCCTGGACGCCTGGACTGCAGGACCAGGCTGAGGACAGGGCCTACCGCAATGGGCAATTGCGCATGGTCGTGGTGAAAATCCCGCTGGTGGAAAACACAATCGACCAGATGCTTTGGCAAATGCTGCAGGATAAGCGTCAGTTGGCAAGTGACCTCATTGAGCCCGACGCGGCCGGCAACGCGAGACAAGCATTGGCGACCAATTTGTAGATCTGCGGTATATCACTGCTTCTTAGTGGCTGAGACCTTGTAAACGTACTTGGAACCATTACTTTTGTTTTCTGGAATCTAATAGGCCTCCCCATCGGCAACAATAGTTTCGTTCGATATCTGCAAACTTCCGAAAGTGGCAAATCTATTTCGATTTTACCCACTTTGCTCGTATTCATTTCGAGGAGTCGAACATAATTGACTTTGTTACGTATTAGAATCTTCCCATCGCTCATAATGGCCGTCGAGACCCATTCAGAAGAGACTGATCTCACTGAAAGGCACGGACAGTTTTGGCGGACTCGTTGAATCCAGCGCGATACGCCAATATCCAACATCATGCCAAGCGCCATGCTTGAATCCTACTTCTGGATACGTACCGATGTGAGCGAAGCCTAGTGCTTCATGCAGCCCCACGCTGCCATCGTTTGGCAGCGCGATCCCGGCAAAGGCTGCGTGAAACCCTTGCCTTTTCAATGTCGGCAGCAACACGCCATACAGTGCCCGGCCGACCCCGCTACGGTGCGCTTCTGGCGATATATAAACGGTGACGTCGACCGACCAGCGATAGGCCTCACGAGCCCGGTGCTGACTGGCATATGCATAGCCGATGAGCTGGCCGTCTCGCTCCGCTACCAGATACGGGTAAGTCGGCAAAGTCGACCCAATCCGCTTGGCCATCTCTTCGACTGTGGGCGGCTCAAGCTCAAACGAAATCGCCGTATGCTCAACCATCGGTGCGTAAATTGCCTGGATGGCTTGAGCGTCCGAAATCTGCGCAATCCTTACTGTGGTGTTGCTCATCCTCTATCCCCTTGGTCGCTCAAATCGATCTTTGATTGACTCGTTTCGAGAGTGCTTCGGCGCTTTCCTTGCGCTCCGAATAGCGGTCTACCAAATACGTTTCCCGGCCCCGAACCATCAGCGTGAACTTCATCAGTTCCTCCATCACGTCCACAACACGGTCGTAGTAGGCGGATGGCTTCATACGCCCTGCGTCGTCGAACTCCAGAAAGGCTTTGGGTACTGACGACTGGTTTGGGATGGTGATCATCCGCATCCAGCGCCCGAGGATCCTAAGCTGGTTTACCGTGTTGAAGGACTGTGATCCACCGCAGACCTGCATGACGGCCAACGTCTTGCCCTGGCTGGGGCGGACAGCGCCCAACGTGAGAGGTATCCAGTCTATTTGGGCTTTGAATACAGCAGACATTGCACCGTGACGCTCTGGCGAACACCACACCTGTCCCTCTGACCACAGAACCAGATCCCGCAGCTCTTTAACCTTTGGATGGTCTTCCGGAGCGTCATCAGGGAGAGGCAGACCCGAGGGATCAAAGATGACGGTCTCGGCTCCCATTAGGGTCAGGATGCGCGCGGCCTCTTGGGTCAGCAGCCTGCTGAAAGAGCGCTCACGGGTTGAGCCATACAGCAACAAGATGCGTGGTTTGTGAGTCGGTTGCTCGTTGCCTTGCAGGCGATCCAGTGTGACGAAGTCGATTAGCGACTGATCCAGATTAGGTAGATCCAGGCTGCTTTCCGAGGAAAATTCGTCCATTACAGTTCACCTATTTGATCTAGCTCGCGCTTCAGTTCCTGCGGTGTGAGCGCCGAATGATCCAAGCTGAAGAATGCCTCGAAACGCTTTTTAATCTGGACGACGGTCGCGTCAAATGCGGCTTGGATGTCGCTGTCTGTGCCTTCTACATCGGAAGGGTCGGCGAGGCCCCAGTGGCTTTTGACAGCAGGCCCGAAATAGACCGGGCAGGGTTCGCCTCCAGCCTTATCACACACGGTGATCACCACATCCGGTGGTGAGTCCGAAAACACCTCTGAGCCTTTGCTGTAGAGATCTGTGGTGTCGATACCAAGCGCTTGCAACGTACTCACGGCGCGTGGATTCAGTTGTCCGCTTGGGAAGCTGCCCGAACTGACGGCGTTAAAACCGCTCGGGGCCAGGTGGTTGAACAACCCCTCCGAGAGAACGCTCCGGCAGCTGTTTGCCGTACACATAAATAGCACTTTCATGGGTTTCTCCTAGACAGGGATGCTCAGCCGCGACGCCAGTGCCACCAGCGTTACCAGCAAGATAGGGAGGGTGAGGATGCTGCCGACTTTGAAGTAGTAACCCCAGGTGATGCGGATATTTTTCTGCGCTAGCACATGCAGCCACAGCAACGTGGCCAGGCTTCCGATGGGCGTGATCTTGGGGCCAAGATCGCAACCGATGACGTTGGCGTAGATCATGGCCTCACGTACCAGTCCTGTAGCGTCGCTGCCCTGAATGGACAGAGCGCCGATAAGCACACTCGGCATGTTGTTCATGATCGAGGACAACAGCGCAGCGGTGATACCGGTGCCCAAGGTAGCGGCCCATAGGCCATGCTCGGCAAATATGTTCAGCAGCCCCGAGAGCGAGTCGGTTAGGCCAGCATTACGCAGGCCATAGACCACCAGATACATGCCCAGCGAAAACACGACAATTTGCCAGGGCGCGTCCTTGATGACCCTTCTCGTGGAGATGATTTGGCCTTTACCTGCGATGACCAGCAGGATCATTGCACACGCAGCAGCAACAGCGCTGATGGGGATACCTAACGGCTCCAGTGCGAACAGACCAACCAGCAGCAGGCCAAGTACCCACCAGCCAGCAATGAAGGTCGCCCGATCTCGAATCACCGACTCCGGGGCCTCAAGCTGATCCGCGTCGTACTGGGCGGGAATGTCCTTGCGATAGAACATCCAGAGCATGAACAGTGTCGCGGCCACGGCCACTAGGTTCACTGGCCACATGACAGAAGCGTATTCACCGAAACCCACGCCAAAAAAGTCTGCCGAAACGATGTTCACCAGGTTGGACACCACCATCGGCAGACTGGCGGTATCAGCGATGAAGCCTGCGGCCATCACGAATGCCAAGGTGGATGCCGGGCTGAAGCGAAGCGCCGTCAGCATCGCGATGACGATTGGGGTCAGAATCAGTGCGGCTCCATCATTGGCGAACAGTGCCGAAACGGCTGCACCGAGCAGGATCATCAGCGCAAACAGACGTCCGCCTTTGCCCCGACCCCAGCGAGCGACATGAAGCGCCGCCCATTTGAAGAATCCCGCTTCATCGAGCAACAAACTGATGATGATCACAGCAATGAAGGTCGCGGTAGCGTTCCAGACGATGTGCCACACAACCGGCACATCCCCTAGACTTACGGCGCCAGTCAGTAGTGCCAGAACGGCACCCGCTGCCGCGCTCCAGCCGACACCTAACCCCTTGGGTTGCCAGATAACAAAGACGAGCGTAACTACGAAAATCGATGCTGCGATGAGCATGAGTATGTTCCAGATCAGGATGTCAGCAGCAGGAGGCTTGGCGCACGGGTCTGTCTTCCATGGAAGCCAGCCGTCCTTGATGGTCGTTAACCCAGGACTGGTGTGCCTGCGTAGTGACGTTCAGAACATCCAGTGCCCACTGTTCAAGCTCGGGATGCAGCCGGTAGTAAACCCACTGACCCTGCCTCCGATCTGCGAGTAACCCGCAAGCACGCAGTTGGGCAAGATGCCTGGAGACCTTCGACTGGTTATCGTCCAGTGCCCAGATTAACTCGCACACGCACAACTCACCCTCAGCCGAAAGCATGAGCATGATCCGGGCGCGAGTTTCATCACCCAAGCACTTGAAGAATGTGTGTGGTGTAAGGCTCATAAGCAATCGCTCTGCATATGTGGATAATCGAATATGCAGATTTAACCACGTTCAGCCTGCTTGCACAAATGCCTGTGGCGGGAGTTAACGATGGGGATCAATGCTCACCGGTCGACCACAGGGTAACGACCAGGAGGGATTAACAATCGCCTCAGCACGCGGACGGAGATTTGATGTTCGAATGGATGTTCGCTGAACGCGATTTTGGATTCATTACTCTAGGCGTAATGGCAGGATAGCTGGTCAGGTCGAATGCAATTGAGTGGTCAGCGTGAATGCAAATGAATGCTCAGCGTGAATGGAAATGGGTGATCAGATACTAGGTAATTTTCCACCTCGGTCGCGTCATCTTTGTATAGCCTATAAATACCTATAGACGTAGTTTTCTATTTCCTACTGCGCAGCTGGTACCAGCCTGTCACCGTTCCCCTATCATTACAGGGGGCCTCTCGGCACATGATCAGGCACGTCACCACGCTCTCGCTTCTAGCGTTAATCGCCAGTTGCACGACCCAAACGGCGCAGACACCCAAGCCCGCTTTCGACAGCAGTCGCAATCCGGACATGTTGACGCCAGACCTCTATCCTGGCGGCGCCGTTCCTGAAAAAGAACCAGTAGTGCGCTATGGCCGCTACACCCTCGTCAGCACGCTGCCAGATTCTGGCCAACGTGACCTGATGGCTCAGATTATCGACATCAGCATTCCAGCCAACATGCACCCAAATGTGCATGAGGCCATGCAGTACGTGGTGGACCGTTCAGGTTATACGCTTTGCTCGGCAGACTCTGGCCACGTCAACATCCTTTACACCCGACCACTCCCAGCAGCCCAATATAAACTTGGCCCTATGACCCTGCGTAACACCCTGCAGGTGCTCGCAGGTCCGGCCTGGCAGGTGAAGGTCGACGAGGTCAACCGTCAGGTGTGCTACGTCCTGCGCCCTGGCTACCAGCTCCCGGACTCTCCACGTCCTGCATCAACTCAGATTGCTCAACTCAACACATCGACAGCTGCACAGCCTATCGCAGCGAAGAGCAATAACAATGATGCGGGCAGCCAAGTAGTAGTCGCCGCCGTTCCCCAAACAGCGCCTTTCACAACAACGGCATCAGCCGCTACCCCTGTGGCGAACGCTGCACCAGCCAAAACCGTGGCCCCTCCTACGGTGATTACCAAGGATGGCTCTACAAAACAAACGTCTGCCTTGCCGACTCAGAGTCCGGCCTCGACTTCGTCCAGCAACCCAGATGCCAAGGCCGCTTCAACTCCGAAACTGGTCACCGCGCCGTCCGCAGTTTCTGCAGCGCCAAAGCCGGTTGCGACGGACATTGCAGCGCCGAAGCCGCTGGCCCAGACATGGACGGCTTCAACTGGCTCAACCCTTCGTCAAACCGTCGAAGGCTGGGCTGAAAAAGCGGGCTGGAAACTGATGTGGCAGGTCGATGATTTGGATTACTCAATTGACGCTCCACTTCGATTTGAGGGCAGTTTCCAAGAAGCCATTGGGTCGATTTTCCCTCTCTACGACTCGGCTCCACGGTCCTTTCTGGTCGATGTGGTCGACAGTAACTCCTCACAGCGGCTGATTTTTATTACAGAGAGGAACAAATGATGACTGCTCGTCTCTGGATCAAAAGCACAGCCTTGTCACTTATCGTCGCACTGGTGAGTTCCTGTTCGCTGCAGCGTGTGAATGAATCGGCCAGCCGAGCTGAAAATGACGCTGCGACAGCCTCTCAATACAGCCGATTTCTGAGAAATCAGCAGCAAGAGTCCGCGCGCGCTACGGTGGTGTTCAGCGACAAACCATGGGTGTCCAAAAAACCGCTGGTCGCCAAGCGTGGTTTACCGCTGACCATGGATTGCGACATCACCTATCGCCCCTCATATAACGTTGGGATCGCTGAGATCGCGCAGTACATCACTAGTGAATGTGGTGTACCGGTCATCGTAGCCCCTGACGCAATCGACCCAAGTGTCCTTTCCAGTTCGACGCAGGGCAACTCAGGACCTGCAGTTCCACCTGGTTTGGGCTCTGCCGACAACCTGACCAACTTCATGCCCGCCGGCGTCATCGGCAATGTTCCGAGCAACGCCCGCTCAATGAATTCGATTGGGCTGACTGCACCCAACACATTCCCCATTAAGTACAGCGGCAAGCTGTCAGGGTTGTTGAATCAAGCGACCTCCCAGTTGGGCTTAGCGTGGAATTATTCCTCCGATGATCGAAGCGTGCATGTCACTTACTTCGACACCAAGACGTTCGACGTCTGGGCATTTGGTGATGACCAGGTCATTGAAAGCACAGTGAAGTCGGGCTTGCTGACCGCTACAGGCAGCGGGAGCAGTTCCGGTGGTGGTGGCGGCGGATCTTCGTCGACAGGTGCATCGGGTGAATCAGGCAGCAACCAGAGCACCACCGTTACCATCAAGACCTCGCTGATCGGAGACATTGAAAAAAACGTCAAGGCGATGCTGAGCCAACAGCCCCAAGGTCGGATGTTCCTCTCGCGTTCCACTGGCACCCTGACGGTAAGTGATCGACCAGAAGTACTCTCAAACGTTGCTAAATACCTGAATTCGATCAACAGCAGTATCACCCGTCAGGTGTTGTTCAACGTCAAAGTTTTCGAGGTAACTCTCACCGACACAGACCAGACCGGCCTGGACTGGACGGCTGTCTATACGTCCTTGAGCAACAAATGGGGCTTTTCGCTGAAGAATGCCACCACCGGCATAAGCACGGGCGCGGTGTCGGGCTCGTTGAGTATTTTGGACACGTCGAAGTCTCCTTGGGCTGGCTCCAACTTAATCATCAAAGCACTTTCCGAACAGGGCCGAATCTCGAACGTTCGCTCGCCGTCGGTCACCACGCTGAATCTGCAGCCGGCACCCATCCAGATCGGCAACGTAAAGAGCTATGTCGCATCAAGCTCGACAACCACTACGGCTTCCGTTGGATCGTCTACTTCGCTCACCCCCGCGACTATCACCAGCGGCTTCAACATGATGTTGCTCCCTCGAATCATCGACCAGGACAACATGTTGCTGATGATCACCCTGAGCATGAGTAGCAAACCGACCTTCACCACTTTTACGAGCAACGGCTCCAGTGTCCAGACAGCGGATTACGACACCAAGAATCTGTCGCCCAAGGTCAAATTGCGCAGCGGTCAAACCCTCGTACTGACTGGTTTTGAGGAGAACAGCGAAAACGCAACCAAGTCTGGCGTAGGGGATCCTGGATTCTTCGGTTTGGGCGGCAGCCGTGTCCGCACCACAGGGCACAGCGTACTCGTAGTGCTGATTACTCCTGTTGTTGATAGCGACACAGGCAGCCCCAGCGCGGTGATTTCACCTGCTGCCAACGAGCCTTGGGGCTCTTGCCCTACCCCACTGCTGCATTGCACAGGTTCCAAGGGGTAAGCCATGGTTGCGGAAACCTCAAAAAATGCACGCTCTGCTCGAGTCCAGGTACTCCAGTATCGTGGAAAATCATTTGTCACCGGTCTGCGCTGGCATCCGCTGGGTAGTGTCACCGGGCACATGAAGGAAGCGCGCCAGTACGGTCGTGAGCACCACCTCGACATTGTCGCCATTAGAAGAACACCAGCCATTATTCAGGCAGGTTTTGTAGCGCGCAGCGAGGAGGTCATCAAAGGGATGTACTCGCTCGCGGCCACCCTGGCTGGACAGCTGGGGGACTCATGGATCGCGGCCTGGAAAACTGAAAGCGAGATTGACCAATATGCCCTCGTTGCTGTGTATCAAGGTGGCGTGATCTCTGGCTGCGACATGATCGGCACTGGTGCTGAGGTCCGCCGCCGAGTCGCGCAACAACGCAGTCGTGGGATCAACTTCGACAACGAGTACCTGCCCCCAGAGTTCGATATGGGCGGTCAACCACTGGACGTGGCAGAGCTGCTTCAGCCGTCGCATCTAAAACGCGAGTACCGGCTACGGCCACTCGTCTTTGGGCTATCCAAACCAGAACTTGTACAGCTGGCGGTTCTTGGCGTGCTGATCGCTGCCGGCATCATCGGATGGGCTCAATGGCAGAACCATCAGGACCAGATAGCCAAAGAGGCGGCTTTCCAGGCTGAACAGCAACGCCTGGCAGAGTTGGCCAGACTGCAAAAAGAATCCGGTATGGAACAGACGCCCCAAGCGCTTGAACACCCTTGGGCCAAACGTCCATCTGTTGCAGATTTCCTGGAGGGTTGCAGCAACGTCATTTATCAGTTGCCTCTGTCCATTCAGGGATGGCAGTTCACGAGTGCCGTCTGCGACGGCGCACAGGTTTTGTCCTCCTATAAGCGCTCGGGCAATAGCACGGCCGACAAACTGATACAGGCGACGCAGGGCCACTTTTCTGATCGGCCGGCCTTCTTTGACGAGGGCAACTCGGCCACGTTGAAATTCGACATCTCTCTACCCGCAGCCGGTGATGAGCCTCTAAAAGACGCCATCGTGATGTTGGCGAACCTGTCGTCTTGGCTGCACAGCTTCACTCAAACCCCAGTGCTGAAAGAAGTGCCGGTCGTTGTGCCCATTCAACCAGCGATACCGGGCCAACCTGCGCCACCGCCGCCCCCACCGCCTCAATGGAAGCAATTCGAGCTGAGCTATGCCACTGGCATTACGCCGCTGGACTCATTATCCGGCGCACCCAGTCAGGGCTTACGGCTGCGCGAAATCACAACCAAATATGAGACCGGCCACCTTGTCTGGTCAGTAATAGGTGACCTATATGCGAAATAAAGCGCTGTGCTTTTTGTGCTCCATCCTTGCGTTAGGGGCACCATCGAGCTGGGCAGATGAGAACACCCTATCTGGGGTGAACGTCGGCGAGCTGGCCCAGATTCAAAGCCAGACGATCTTGTTGAATGCCAAAGCCGAGAAGGCCAAGGCCGAAAGATCGATCAAGGGCGAAGACCAAAGTGCGACGACGCAGCCGTCAACTGTGTTTTTTTCTCAAGGAAACCTCACACAGCCGGCTGCAGCCTCGGCGCACAGCAGTGATACACAGTCTGACTTGCCTGTCGTGAAAGCGGTATTCGGCTCAGCAAAACGGCTGCGTGCGACTCTGCTCTACAGCAGCGGATTTGAAGTAGACGCAGATGCCTCATCTCGGGAGTTACCCGGTGGCTATCGCATGGCCATCCTCTCCGTCGAAAACGTGACCCTCGAGCGTGGCGGTAAGCGCTACCCCCTCGGCTTTTCCAGTACGCCCCCGGCCAGCTTGAGCAACGTTAACAATTCAGCCCCCAGCATTACCCCATCAGCACCTATGCCGCCTGGGCTGATCCCTGGCCAACGTTGATTGAGAAGTTCGATGACGATCCTGACTGAAAAACCAGATGTCATAGAGCCTGACAGTGATGAGTCTGCTGCAGTCCTACTGACGTCGCACCAAATACTGCTGACGGCCCCTGGTGGACCGTTTGAGCTGAAACCCGAGCTGCGTCAACTATGTGCGTTGACCAGCGATGGGATTTTGTATGTGTCAGCCCAACACCAAACGGATGCCTATGTCATGGCATTCGAGGACCAGCTGGAACACGAAAATCACCACTTTGAGGTCAAGGTCTGCTCGATGAGCACAATCAAGGCACTCTACCGCGCCAATGATGATGCAAATGGTAAAGCACTATCGGCGACTGAGACGAAGCGCCAGGCCCAGGTGGTGCAGCTTTTAGGAGAAGCCCACCGGCGCAATGCCAGCGACGTCCACTTTGTCGTAGGTCACGATATCACTCGAATCTTCTTTCGCATCCACGGGCTCTTGTGGGAGGCAGAACAGCACCAGAGCCAGGTGGGCATGGAGCTCTGCTCGTCCCTCTACAACAGCATGTGCGATGTCGCGAAAGACCACTACCAGCCGCAGGTGAGCCAGGACGCCAGGGTAAAACGCGCCTATGTCGACCAACTCGGTTTGTTCGGTGCCCGAGTCGCCACTCGGCCGCTCGTAGATGGCCCTCTGATGGTTTTGCGTCTGCTGTATGACGACAAAACCAAAATGACGCTTAGTGATCTCGGTTTCCTGACGCAGCAAATTGATGCATTCAGCCGCATCCGCAGCTTGCCTTATGGGGTGAACCTGATCACTGGACCCACCGGTTCCGGCAAATCGAAGTCGCTGCAGGTAAACCTGAACCTCTTGCACGAAGAGTGCGGTGGAACAAAACACATTCTGACGATGGAAGATCCACCTGAATATCCACTTCTCGCCAATCAGTCACCGCTGGGCGCCGGTGAAACCTGGAATGACGGGATCACCAATTCCATGCGACTCGACCCTGACATTCTCATGTATGGGGAGATCCGGGACCTTGCATCAGCACAAGCGGCTTTCCGCGGCGGTATGACTGGTCACCTGGTGCTGACGACACTGCACACCAACAACGCTGTAGCAGCTCTTCAACGACTGATCGACATGGGTGTAGACCGACACCTGGTTACTGATCCTGCACTGATGACAAGCGTGGTCAATCAATCCCTCTTGCCCGTGCTGTGTTCCCACTGCCGCGTCCCCGCACGCGAGCATCTCGGGCAGCTCAACAGTGCGCTGGTGCAGCACTTGCGCGATTTGGAAGCGATTGATGAGACCTACCTCAAAGGACCGGGATGCCCGCATTGCAAAGGCTTGGGCATCACCGGTCGCACGGTGGTTGCGGAAACTTTGCTCACCGACCTTGAATTCATGCGCGTTTTCAATGGGCAGGGTGCAAGTGCGGCACGTCGCCACTGGGTCAAGGAAATGGGCGGTATTACCAAGACCGCACACACGATCATCAAACTGAAACAAGGATTAGTAGACCCCCGCCACGCCGAAATGACGGTGGGGCCGTTGGACTTTGACCGGCAAATCCTGGAGCTCGCTCATGCTGAGTGACGTCAGAGCGATGCTGAATCGTTGGGCAGAGACCTTCTATGCCAAGCAGTTTGGCAAAAACGAAAGAATCCAGTTCTACGAGAGCCTGATGGGCATCCTTGAGGATGGTGTGTCGCTTGAAGACGCACTGCACACGGTGGCCAGAGCATTCAGCGATAACGGGCAGAAGCTCCATCCAGTGTCCCTTGCCTGCAGGGATATCGCGCAATCGGTAAAAGGTGGGAAATCGCTGAGCATTTCCTGCGAAGGCTGGGTTCCCTATGACGAGAACTCTTTGATCGCTTCCGGGGAAGACACCGGCAACCTGGTGCAGGCATTTCGGGACTGCGTGAGGATCATCGAAGTACGTCAGCGGATCAGCAAACTCGTAGCGTCCGCCACCGTTTTCCCCTCCATGGTGTGGAGCGTCATGGCGGCGTTGCTGTATGTGATTGCAGTGTGGATGGTGCCCTCCATGACACGACGCTCCAACCCCGAGGCGTGGACCGGCGTGCCGGCCTTCCTCTATGCCCTATCGAATTTCGTGACCCACTACGGGCTAGTGACGCTGATAGCTGTAATCGTCTTTATCCTCATATCGATCATCACTCTACCCGTGTTTTGCGGCCTTCAGATTACGGCCGCCAGCCCTTCGTGGAAGCTGCAGTTGAACAAGCTGCTCCAGGTCCTGCGAGTCCGAGCAGAGAGGCTCCCGCCTTGGTCAGTCTACAAGGCGCTCCACGGATCGATCTTTCTGCTCAACATGGCTGTGATGCTGCGCTCCGGCATCAACCAACTAGATGCGCTGACCTCTCTTCAACGCAATGCCTCTCCATGGTTGAAAGAGCGCCTGAGCGCCATTCATTACGGAGTGAGCGCCGGCAAAAACTTCGGTACCGCATTGAAGCTTGCGGGTCATCAATTCCCAGACCCCATGGCGATGCATTTTCTGGAAGTGCTCGCCACCCGCAAAGGCTTCGCTGAGTCGATGGAACGGTTTTCCAACCGGTGGCTGGAGCAAACGCTTCAGCGCGTCGAAGCCATCGCCAAATCTCTTATCGGCATGTCCTCCATGGCCATGGGGGTCATGATGATTCTGGTAGTGGTCGGGATCTTCCAGTTGGCCGGCAATGTGACTGCAACGCTTTAAATCAAACCTAAATGAGGTACTGGAAATGCCAACAAACACTCAAAACAACCAACGCGGATTTCTCTCCCTGGACGGGATGTTCTGGTTGATGCTGATCGCGGTGGCACTTGGTTTCATCGTGTTCATGGGCTACAGAACGTTCGGCAGCTCGGACGTCACCATTGAACAGAGCAATCTCGGCACGTTGCTGAGCAATACCAAACGACTGAAAAGCACCACGGGCTACGCCACGGCAGGCACCAACTTGGCGCCTTCTTTGATCAACCTCGAGGCAACTGGCGGCATGAGCATCAACGGTAATGCCCTGTCCAACCGCTGGAACGGCGCAGTGACCGTAATGAGCAACGGCATGACCTTCACCATCACAGAATCCAACCTTCCGAAAAATGCCTGCATCACCCTTGCCTCGAACATGGCCAAGGACAAACAGACAACGACGGCGATCAATGGCGGCACTGCAATTGCCGGCGAAATCACTGCGGTGGCAGCTGCGACCAGCTGCTCCTCGGACGCCAATACCATCGCTTGGACTTCGTACTAAGGAACTCAGTGTGAGCGTGATCTCTGATGCTGAATTCGTCGACCTGTACCTCGGCGATGGATTTGCCGACGCCAAAGGTCTCCCTGGGCAGGCACGAAGGGTTGAAGCGCCCGCCGAATGGCGGGCAGACCTTGAGCGCTTACGGGCGCAGTGCGAGGAAAAGCACAAGGCAACCCAGGATCCAGAGTTCGCCCTAATTGAAGATGGCGTCGTCCTTCGTGTAACCCAGTTGCTGGATTTGAATGGCAAGCCTGTGTTTGTCGTAAGCAAATCCTCAGTCCAGATCCGTCCATTGGACATGCTGGGTCTGCCCGACTATCTGCAGGACGCGCTGATGAGCGACACGGTACGCGGCCTGATATTTATTTGTGGGGAAATGGGCACAGGGAAAACCTCAAGTGCTGCATCACTGGTGAAAGCACGTCTCGAGGCCTGGGGAGGCATTTGTGTGGCTGTAGAGGATCCTCCAGAACCATTTTTGAATGGCAGGCATGGGAGTGGGCGCTGCATTCAAGTTCCGGTCTCTCGCCGGATGGGGGGATACGAGGAAGCTTTGATCCTAGCGCTGCGCACAAGAGCCGATTTCCTGTTCGTGGGAGAAATTCGCGACAGCTCGACAGCAGCACAAGTAATTCAAGCCTCGATCAATGGCCATCTCATTATCAGCACAGGTCATGCCGGCAGCGTTACTCAAGGCATTGAACGTATATCAGCCCTGGCTCAGCCGTTACTCAATAACGCCCGAGAGCTGCTCTCCAAGGGGTTGGTGGCTGTTCTTCACCAGTCCTTATCAAGTGGCAACGAAGGAAGTCGTCGATTAACCCTGCAGAGCCTGCTTTTCACAGGCGATGACGGACCGGGCATCCGAGAGAAAGTCCATGCAGGAAAGATCACGATGCTCGATCACGACATCGCTCACCAATCATCAAGGAGTCTCTGGAATGACCAGTAGGATCAAGCAGCGGGGGTTCTTGAGCTTGGACATGGCGATCGGATTGGCCGTTTTCTCCGTTGTCGTCACTTTGGCGATCGCATGGCAAATCAAGCAGATGGATTCTCAGGACTATCGAATTGCGGCTGATCAACAGAGAACCATTTCAGAGGCATTGGCCAAATATCTGAAGGATAACTACAGCGTGGTGCTGGCCAACGCGGCAGCAACCGTACCGGTGCAAATAACCGTTCCGATGCTCGTCAACACCAACTACCTTCCTGCAGGTTATAGCCCCACTAACGCCTTTGGGCAGACCATTGTCGGCCTCGCCCGGAAACCCAACGCCAATCAACTGGAAGTGATTGTGGTTACTACAGGTGGGCAGACGATTCCTGAAATGGGTATTCGAACCATCGCTGAAAATCTCGGAGGACCTGGTGGGTTCATCTCTTCTGCCAATCCGAACATCGTCCAGGGCGTGCGGGGTGGATGGCAGGTAGCACTAAGTAACTATGCTATAGCTCCTGGCCCAGGACATACAGCTAGCGCACTTTTTCTTATGGATGGAGCGTTGGCTAATGACTATCTATATCGAAACGCAGTGCCCAATCATCCAGAATTCAACACGATGAATACTGATATCACGATGGGCAACCACAATATTAACAACGCAGGAAGTATCACAGCGTCAGGCAACATAACAGCTAACGCCGACATTACAGCTCGAAACGTTATCGCCACAGCCAATGTTAATGCCGCTACTGCAACCATTACCGGTGATACCAGCACAGGTGGTTGGTTCAGAACACGTGGTGACACAGGCTGGTACAGCGAAAAATGGGGAGGCGGGATTTATCAAAATAGCCCCAACTGGGTCCAAGTTTATAACGACAAAAACTTTTCAACCGGAGGTGAACTATGGGGTGGAAAGATAACCTCGACGGGCAAGATAACGGCCTATGATCGCATTCAGACAAATGAATATTTGTCCCTGGGAGGCATAGCTACCGAGGGGCAACAGTGCAGTGACCGAACCCTTCTTGCAAAAAGCGCCGCGGGAATAACGTTGTCCTGCGAACAAGGCTTATGGAAAAGACCAGGTGGGTGGGAATTCCAGCTGATCCAGGGCACCTGCCAGGCGCCTGCCAGAGGAAGTGTGACCTGCTCCCTTGGCGACACTACATGGAAGTCATGCTCTTTAACTGGCGCTTTTGGCATCGGGGATAGTGAGACTGGGTACATCTTCAGAAATGCAAGTGGATGGTTTCTCTCCACATCTCGACTTTCCTGGCCAGGTCTTTTCTATTGGAGCTGCTTCAAATAAAGCATCCATTTATAAAATTTCAAAAACGTTTTATAGTATGTTTATGGGGATTATTGCAGTGCAGACGCTTGAGAATAACGTTGAGTATAGTGCTGGAGAATTACAGACCTGGCTAAGCACCCGAAGCAGGATATGCTCAACTGTGCTATGGCGTCGCGCACTAGAAGAAAAAGAGGCATTCGAGGTCGGCGAGTTCACTTACAAGTTACAACCAACGGCCTCTGGTCGTTATTTAGTAAAAAAGATCGCCACTATGGAATTAATCAATCCACAACGCAAACCAATGAGCATCAAGCGAGCCGCAAAGTGGACTGTCATTGCGCTTGGCCTAGTAGGAATTTGCTTAACATTGATTATCCTCACGAAATAGTTTTGTTATTGACGCGTAGGTGGTAACAACCACCATTTTGTGGATGGAGCTCATATCATGACAATGCAATGGCTCGTTTTGATGATTGTGCTCATTGCCTCCAGCATTTTCATGGAGAACCAACATCAGGACCAACGTACATCCGACTACGCTACCCTCGACTCACTGGGTCGCGGCTTTCTGGTGTACCGATCTGCCGCTACCGAATATGCCCAGGCCAACCCGGGCTTCAGCGGAGTACCGAGCGATTCTGCGCTCAACCTACCTGGGTGGTTTGTGAAACCTGTGGGCGTAGGTTCTTACATCTCATCAGGAACGGCCTATACTTATTTTGATGGGGTTGCACCGTCAGGCTTGCCTTCTGTGCTGGTAGACCTGACAAAGACAACTACCGTTGGTTTAAAGCGTTCAGGAATGCTGATTTCACAGATAACTGGGGCGACCGGTATAGCAATTCCGTCCCCTGTTCCCGAAGGTGCGGTCGTCGCAGTCAATTAGTCTGAGTCGACCGACTTTGAAAGGCGCCGGGTTGCATAAGCTCCGGCCTATCAACATAATGATCACAACAACGTTTCCACCCCGTTGGCTACTGGCGGTCATCAGTAGCGCCCGGTGATGCGGCTTGCCTCATCACCAACCCCAAAGCACGCATAGCTCCGGGAAGGGCGTGCGGACCTGGTTCAGAGCTCTCCCTGTGTCTCCCTGTTCAAGCCAGACACGCAGCCGTCTAACTCGTGAATTGCGAGTTCAAAGGCACATAGGGCTCTGTTGAGGTTCGAAGCACCGTAGTCTAAGGGCCACACTGGTGTTGTGGCCCACACTTTTTAAAGCTCACACAATAGGTAGCCTGATCATCTTGCAAAGGATGATCAGGCTACCTATTGGTAGCTGCTTTTCCTTGCCGGTGGCCCGCCGGCGAAACGCAGGGCTCCCTTTGTGCGCGGATGCGTGCCTTATGCTAGCTGGCCTCAGCCACGATAATCGGCCAGGTGTTGGAAGTAAGACGTTCAGATCACAGCCCAGGGATCAACAACGCCTTCATCCCGCACAGGTGGTATTTTTTTCTGAAAGACGCTACTTACTACATCCGAGAGTGACTGTTGACCCAGCTACTCTCGGTAGCTTCTCCTGTCGACCTGAACCTTCTTTGCCCTCCGCGAAATATCCCTCTCCGCTTGACACATCACCATCCCCCCTTCGATGATATGGACGTGCTTTGCTGACGTCGTCAGCATCATGCCCAGGCAGTCAGGATCTTGAAGACTGCGACACGATGTTCGTGTCAGATCCGCCCAAGACCGCTGAGCTTCTGGTAGCGCGGTCGGTCGACAATCGTCGATGGAAGCACCTTATGCAACTCACCTCGCGGGGAATCACTTCCCCAACGGGGTCAGTGGGTTCTCCGCATTCAACCTGCAGGAGAATCACCATGTCCAAACTTGCTTATGGCTTCGGTTTCGCGCTTGGCACCATCACGCGACAGTTTCTGCGTGCGGTAAAGAAAACCAGCGCTGCGCCCACAGCTATCCATACCAAAGCAGCTCCGTTGCTTCCACCGCCCTGCGTACCTGAGCGTCTCGTACGTGAGATGGATCATGTACCGGCAATAACTCGTAAAGGTGTCGACCTGAACCTTTGGTACGCGGCTAACACTCGAGTGGTCGAAAAGCCAGCTCGGAAACCGCGTAAGAAGCCAGCTGCACGCTCGTTGGTGCCAGCAACTTGCTAAGTCTGCGTCCTTCGCCTCTGTAGGGAGCCTTCCCAAAGGGAAGGTTTCCTCAGAGTTTTCACGGTAGGGGCTTGACAAGCGACAATCGTATTTCCATGATCTGCACATGTATCGCTGACGTCGTCAGCAACATGCCCAAGTAGTCTGGATCCGCAAGACTACGATGCGGTTTTCTGCATTGATCCACTCCCAAGATCGCCATAGCTTCCGGTAGCGCGATCAGTCGACTTAGTCGATGGAAGCACCTTTCCCACCCATGACGGGCCTACCCCGTCAGGGCAGGCCTCTCACTTTTGGAGGTCTGATGAAAACTGAACTGGCTCTCTACCAGGCGTTGATTTCGATTAACGTCCCGGAACAGAAGGCAAATGCTGTTATTGAAGCTTTGGAGACCGACATGCTTTCACGTTTGGCTACCAAGGCAGATTTAACTGCTCTTGCTGCAGAGTTCAAATCTGAGATTTCACAGCTTGAAGTCAAGCTCACCATTCGCATGGGCGTCATGTTGTCTGCAGCTGTCGGTGTAATGATTGCTGCAATGAAGCTGATGCATTAAACAACCTTAAGCTCCACCCACCCTCGCGGGGAATACTTTCCCCCTAGGGCGAAGTGTTTCTCCGCTTTCTGTTATTTCGAAACTGGAGAATCACCATGAGCACTAATCAATCCAACGAAGCAAAATTCTTCGACCTTCACACCACTGGTATCGGTTATCTCAACCGTATCCGTGAAGTGAAACCTCGCGGCAAAGGTAAGCCATTCATGGCAGTTACCGTTGCGGCTCTGCGCGGCTCGATGGATGATGCCGAGTATTCCTATATCGACTGCAACGTGGTCGGCGCTGAAGCTGAAAAGCTGATTCGTCGCAGCCAAGCAGCCGTTGAAGCCGGAAAGAAGGTCCTTGTGAGCTTCCGCATCGGTGATATCTGGACCGACGCATTTACCTACGAGAAAGGCGATAAAAAAGGTCAACCTGGAGCAAGCCTCAAGGGACGCCTGTTGTTTATCGGCTGGATCAAGGTGGATGGCCAAACCGTCTATGAAGCAAAGCCTCGTGAAGTAGAACCAGTTGTTGAAGACGGCGAAGCGGAACCTGAAGCACAGCTCGCAAGCGAAGAAGCATCCGAGCCAGTAGCAGAGGAACAATCCAAGCCAACGCCCGCTAAACAGCAGCGTACGGCATCTTGATTCACTTTGTTGAAAGGCACCCTTCGGGTGCCTTCATTATTATCAAAGTCCGCAGGGAACACCTCCCTTCCGGGCACGGTGATTCTCGTCCGTTGGAGACTCACCTTTATGAACACGTTATTTACGCAATCTCTCGATATACGCGTTGCTTATGCAAAAGCGGAAATCTATGGCGACGAGATTACCCAATATGAGGCTGAGATCGAGGCTCATATTCTGGGTGCCGACGCGTACCGCGCCGGCCAGCCGATCGTACCCGAGCTGTTCAAAACCGTTCCTGCGCTCAGTCGAGCTTGGGGCGAAGGAGTGAACGCGGCCATTAATGGTGGCGGTTGGTCACGCTTTACTGAAGAAGACCAGCAGCAGCTAATAACACCGGAACCATACATTGTGTCGGATTTTGCATACGGGAAACTTGCATTCGCCGAGTGCGGTATCGAGTACCCCCTCCAAATACTGAAGAGCGCTGCGGGCTATTACATTGGTACCGCTGATGAGTTTGAACCGGTATCAAGGGAGTCCGAAGAATACTACCGCAGCGAATATGCCGCGAAACAAGCTTTTGACCTCAACCTCTGGACACAACGCCACGTGTGCTGGTCCTGACATAACCAAAACATACCTAACCGGGAAACCACTTCCCGGACGGGCCGGGTGGTTTCTCACACCTGGAGATAAACATGCAAAGCACCACTAACCTCGTGTCGTCTGACCTGCTCAAGCTCCCGGTCGTTTTAACACCCCGGGCCTGGCAGGAAGCGGTGCATATTGAAAACCCTCAGGATGCAAGTGTTGTCAGTGAGCGACTGGGCGAAGTTGTCCTGGAGGCCTACCGAGAACTGCACTTGCAACCTGACAGCACACAGATCCATTTCGGCCTCTATCGTTTATTGCCTGCCGGCAATAGCACTGATCGAGTCTGGCTGGACCTAAAACTTGACCGTATAGAATCACCGCCAGGCGTTTTCTATCTGTACATCTCACTCAAGGAAGAAACTCATACTTCTTGCCCGTAATCCTTCGACAATCACAGCACTGCCCAAAGCCCGACACCTGTCGGGCTTTTTTCATTCGTAGCAGTGTGGAGCTGCCCATGATCAACATCCCCGGCCAACTGGCCATCCGTACCATCAGCGGCCGTAATGGCGAATTCAACGTCGGACGGCTTTCGACCTCTATCGGTGAGTTCGTGATCAAAGACGCACTCCTCGATCAGTACGATGAAGGCAAATACCGAGGCGACTTTCTGATAACGGAGATCCGTCCTTCGTATTACTCCACAGCAGGCCGCCTGATCGTTGAGATCCGTGCAAGGCTGGAAAGCATGAGCCTCGACGACGTCGACAATCTGACACCAGAAGACGCCGCCAGGCTCTCGCCAAACGAGCCTGACCCTATGGATGAAGAGTCTTCTTCCAACCTCTCCAAGCCTGTGCAGCGTAATAATCCGCCCGCCCTACCGGCCACCAATAAACAGGTATCAAAAGAGGATGCCCCGTTCGGGATGACCCCGACCGGCGCAACCAACGACCTCGAGGCAGATGCCGAGTTGTTCGGCACAATCTGGCCTCTAAGCTATACAGTCAGGCTGGACACAACTGTTGATCGTCAGCAACTACGCCAACAGTGCAGTCGGCTCTCGGAGCTCGGCTATTTACACAACTTCAAACTGCAGGTATGGAATATCTCCAATACCTAACGATGCCGGCGATACGCCAAGCCAATCGGCACATTCATGAGAGGCTCCCTCCTGGGCGCTCCTCGACTCAACAGGAGCAGCACATGAATCTAATCTTCAATAACCTGACCCAACAAATCCTTGAAAACATCGAAGATCAGCTCGCCAATAACGAGGTATCGACGAATGAGGAGCTTTGGGACTTCTTCGTAGAGGAGCTCGAAATGACGGCAGAACAAGCCGATGGCGCCGTTGCCCTTCGCCCCAAATACCTGGGGCAAATCTTTCTCACTGGGCACAGCCCACTATTTCAAAACGAGACGGTCTAGTTTGGCGCGGGGAGTCAGATCGATCTGGAGGGCATCACCATCAGGCTTTGTGTTAACGACAGAAAAGCCCTCCCAAAAAGGAAGAAAAGTATAATATCGCACATAAGAACGCCGGTTTGTTAGATGTGTTTGCTCGCACGAACATCATCAATCAAATCGGCGTTCTTGTTTCTGTGTTGCCCGGAATTCCTTGAAGGTAAGCGTCCGGTAAACACGCCTTCCTGACGCCAACGCCTTAATAGTTGAGATCGGTAGTAGACCACGCCGCACGCTTGCGACGCTTTAGCTGGCGCTGAGATTGAGCGGATGCTTGAACAACGTGACGTGGCCTAGGCCGCGATACAGGACAGGTTAGGAAATTCGCGGCCTCATCCAGACGCTGAGTTAGGCACGCGTCTGCAGTGCCCTGTTTACGTAAAGAGATGAGTTTAGCGACTAGATCAATTAGGCGAAATTCTAGCAAAGAATCCCGCCTAATCCGGTAGTCAGGCCGTCCTAGCGCGATTTGTGGCAACAATTTGCTCATCTGTAAACTGACTGCCGGGAACCATAAATTTTGCGATAAGTGCGTCTCGGTTTTGAGGTGCCCGTACCTTGTCTGCCGCCTCCAGCGCCATCTTCAGCTCCGGCAATGTTAGCTCGGTGCAGTAGGCTGGTGTTCCTGGTTGCTGACGCCACGAATCTTCAAGGCTACCAGCGGCAAGCGCGATAAAGCCCGTATCCTCAACGAGATCCTGCGCGACGGCCTCTGCATGAGTGTCATCCCCTGCTACATGTAAGCCAATGCGTGTCGAAGATCCAGTTGGTTGCCGATTGTCGGCAAGAGTCGCTGCAAGGACGGCGTTCCAAGCCTTAATGACCGGGCGGCTAAACTGCTCGCTTACCCAAACGTTCACGGGCTTGCCGTCGTCAACTTCTATGATTGCCCCGTCGCGTCCCGGATAGTAATTGGACGTGTCAATGACAACGACTTTCTCGGGGACATTCTTTAACGTCTGTTTGAGATCTGGATATTTTGGGAAGGGTATCGAGAGGATCACAACGCCTACCTCGGACACTGCCTCTTCCTTGGTCACAGCGTGTGCGCCGATTTCACTGACCAGGTTTTGAAGGCTTTCGGGGCCTTTCGAATTTGCCAGCTTAACTTCATGGCCGCACGCGACGAGCTTGCGGGCAAGGGTAGCCCCAATATTGCCGGCGCCGCTAACTCCGATTTTCACTTCAATAACCTCCTCACCCACAACCAATATTCAAGTTGCTACCTGGCTAGGTGTGCGAATGAATCAAGCGTGTCGCAAAGCCGCTGCGATCTGGGGTGAGCACGCATGTCGCTTGACTCAGGTAAATACGACTCTTCAAGAATGAAAGGTTACGCTGTCGGTAATCGGCACACGATGCCAGCGTCTAGCGGCATCCAAATTACCGCCATTCGCCCCTTTTGGGTCGGTAGCGACGACCACTTTCGACAATCGGTGTTAATGGTTAAGCCTCAGTCCGTTCCGCATCTCAACGGTGTCATCGACCTAACCCCTCACATCGAACGGCACTCTCGAGCTCCGTATCGCCGAGCATCATTTCAAAACCCGCGGTTTCTTCCTTACGAGATAGTTCAGTGATTAAGGAATCAGAATTTGCGATGAAAATATTGACCGCGGCCGGCGTTAAAAAACTAGGTAATTATGTTACTCAGCAGCGTTGCGAGGAGTTTGAGGTAATTTCGTGTCTGTGCTTAGCGACACCGCTACGTAGCGTAAATTTTTAGCTAGCCGTATTATTTTTGACGACGGATAACGAGATAGCTACAGCAGAATTACAATTCTGACACAATCCCAGCGGAACCTTCTTTTTTTGAGCCGTGTCAAAGTAGGCTGTTGACTAGCACCGTATCGCCGGCTAGAGGAGACGCAGGTCTGCAAAAAATCGCATACCAACAACATACTTTCATCCTAAACTACAATTAGTTTAAATGAGTTTTATTAGCCGTTCTGAAAGGTAGGATCCATATTTGTGTTTTTGTTTGTAGCGATGAGAATCTAGATTGAAGCCAACCACTACATTAGGCAAGGAGAAGCATGTGGGATCCAATCACGCTCATGGCGGTGCCGCTCTACGTGAAGGACACCAGAAAAAACTACTCATGGCGCTTGCCCTGACTGGTATTTTTATGATTGCGGAGGTTATCGGAGCATGCGTTACCGGCAGCCTAGCCCTGCTGTCTGATGCATCACATATGCTCACAGATACTGCTGCTCTGGCAATTTCACTGATTGCTCTCCAAATAGCCAAGCGGCCAGCGGACCAGAAACGGACTTTTGGATATGCTCGCATAGAGATCCTAGCCTCAACGTTCAATGCCTTATTACTCTTTATGGTCGCTGCCTACATTTTGTACGAGGCGTATCAGCGCTTGCTAGTACCGTCGGAGATTGCTACCGGTGCGATGATGTGGATCGCAATTGGGGGTCTTTTTGTGAACCTGATATCGATGCGTCTGCTCTCCTCTGCCAGCAGTGAAAGTCTGAATCTCAAGGGAGCCTATCTTGAAGTCTGGAGCGACATGCTTGGTTCATTGGGCGTGATCATAGCGGCACTTGTCATCCGATTTACAGGTTGGAGCTGGGTCGATACGATTGTCGCCGTAGCAATCGGTATATGGGTGTTTCCACGTACTTGGCAGTTGTTGCGCGAAAGCTTGGGGGGTACTTATGGAAGGGGTACCCGACAATCTCAATATTGCGGAAATAGAGTCCCTGATACTTGGAGTAGATGGGGTCATGGAGGTCCATGATCTGCATGTTTGGGCTCTAAGTAGTGGCCGCAATATCCTGACGTCGCACGTAGTCGTGCGAGATTCATTAAATCGAGATGTTATTCTCGCATCAGTCATTGACGCGGTGAGTAAATCGTTCGAAATTCATCACTGCACGATTCAAATGGAGCAAGCAGCCTTTCATGATAATGCTCCGAAGCCTTCACACTAGTCGTTTTTTTGATGACGCTAATTGTTGTATTTGCAGGCAGAAGCCCTAAGAAAAATCGACTTAAGATGCGTTCCCCAAGACTATACGCGCTTTTAAATATGCATTACTGCCACCTCTAAATTTAACGACTAATCGAGTTGACCGGCGGCCAATATTAAAGGAGCCTTCAGGCAGATTCGCCTGCTACGCGCACTGAAGGCATCCGCCAGCTTTGGCCTTAAAAACCTTACCATTGACAGATTCTCGATTATTCCAAACAATCAATTTATCATAACTATCAATAATATTGCGCAAAAATTACAAATTTGCAAAGCTTACGCGCATTTAGCCAATTCGCGCTAGGATCAGTTATTATTGAGTTAATGTAATGCGCATGAAAATAAATAATGAAATTAAACACCAAGCACACAGCAGTACTACCAATCAGCGTATAACCACACTGGCGGCCGATTGGACTATTATTTTACTCACATCCTGAGATAAGTTATGCGCGTTCTAGTTGTGGAAGACGAAACCAAAAACGTAGAATACCTTCAGCAGGGCCTTTCTGAAAGCGGGTACATCGTAAATATAGCAAACAATGGTGTTGATGCCGCTCACTTATTCAATACTAATATTTATTCGTTTCTGCTTCTCGATGTGAACCTCCCTGACATCAATGGCTTGGACCTTTTGGAAGTCATTAGAGAAACCAGCCGGGTCCGCGTCATTATGCTGACTGCCTGGGGACGAACCAACGACAAGCTCAAGGGTTTGGACGGTGGCGCAGATGACTACCTCGTCAAGCCCTTCGAGTTTCCCGAGCTGCTTGCTCGCATGCGCTCGCTGCAAAGACGTGGCGACGAGCTTTTTGAGAAAAACGCGCTGAGAATTTCGGATGTAGAGCTCGACTCTGTGCGCCATCGGGTGTTCCGTGGATCTACACGCATAGACCTCAACACCAAGAAATTTGCTCTCCTGCACCTTCTCATTAGTCGAGCTGGCAAAGCACTTACACGCTCTCAGAGCATCTGGCTGATATGGGACATGAACTTTGACTGCGATAATAACGTTATTGACGTCTCTATCCGGCGATTACGCTCGAAGATCGATGATCCATTTGAGACCAAGCTCATACATAAACTTCGAGGCATAGGGTACGTTCTGGAGGAGCGCGCATGAGGCCGTTCAGTCTGGCTGTGAAGCTGGGATTCAAAGTCGGTTTGATGAGCGCAGCGCTGCTCCTCCTTTTCGCCACCTTTGGGTATGTGATGGTGAGCCAAGCTCTCGAGAGAAACTCCCGAATGGACCTCGAAGTGAAAATGGCGGGTATGACTCACAACCTATCCGCTATCACTAGTATCGCTGATGTCAATCCAGACGCGCACCAGCTAGTTGACTTGGTCATGGGGCACAATAATCTGTACGTCAGCATCTTTGAGTCAGGACAAACGCAAACTCCACTGCTCTCAATAGGTTCGAAGGCAGTCAACCTGGAAGTGCACAAGTTCAAGCCAACCGAGCAGGTTAAACAGCACGAGTGGCGTGACTCCACGGGTCGCCCGCTACTTAGCGCTTCGCGAGTAATGAATCTAGGCGATGGAACCGAAGTTAGTGTGTTCATGACCATGGACCAGTCAGCCAACCAAGCCCTGCTCGATGCATTGCTAACCTGGGCGCTGATGGTCTCGCCTCTTATTCTCTTGCTGATCTTGGCCATTGGATGGTGGACTGTGCGCAGAGGACTACTGCCTCTGACCAAGTTCTTGAGGATTGCCTCGAAAATTTCCACCGAGAGCCTTGATCATCGCCTACCAACGAAGGGGATGCCGGCAGAACTGAAGAAGCTCGGCGATGGAATCAATATCATGCTGATGCGTCTAGATGATGGGGTTCAGCAGCTATCGCAGTTCTCGGACGATCTTGCTCACGAACTGCGTGCACCTTTGTCCAATCTCATGGGTAAGGCTCAGGTTGCGCTGACCCGGGAAAGGTCTCTTCCTGAGTACCGAGAAGTCTTGGAGTCGTGCACGGAAGAGTTGGACCGCATGAGTCGAATGGTTTCCGACATGCTATTTCTAGCCCAGGTCAGCCACCCCGCGTCAATGGTAGAATTCGAAAATGTCTGTTTGCTCGACGAAATTCAGCGGGTCTGCGACCTCTTCAGCATTACGGCCGAAGAAGGCGAAATACAACTCCAGCTCACAGGAAATGGCGTGGTGCGTGGCAATCAGATAATGATTCAACGAGCCATCTCGAACCTTGTCTCGAACGCGATTCGCTACTGCCCAAGAGGCCGGACGGTTTACGTGAAAGTTCAACGCGGTGCTAACGGAACTACCTTGAGTGTTGGTAACCCGGGGCGCGGAATCGCCAAGGAACACCAGGTGCATTTGTTCGAGCGGTTCTACCGTGTAGACAAAAGCCGAGCACGAAATGAAGGTGGTACGGGTCTGGGCCTAGCTATAGTACAGTCAATTATGGGATTGCATCAGGGTTCTGCGAGCGTAGAAGTGACTGATCAGAATTTTACCTGGTTTCACCTCAACTTTCCCGACACCCAAATGAAGCAAACGCAAATGGGCGCAGCCTAGGTCCCGTATATGGAGGGGGCCGATTTTAGAAGAGCTCTCTTTTTTACTTGAAAGCTTTAATGCCTGAGGGCTGCCGTATTGTTTTGGTCTTTAGCTCGACGTCTAGAGGGGAAGGCAGCCCTACCCGAAAATATGGCGAGCAGCCACATATAACGCGACCTTATCGGCACGGGGGGGGGGGGGGGGGGGGGGGG
>NZ_JBZXEA010000046.1:78764-270030 GCF_058725345.1 Pseudomonas sp. DW-iso17
TTAGCCCCCCCCCCCCCCCCCCCCCCCCCGCCTTAAACTCTTTCACGCCCCTCTGAGTGAACCACAGACGGAGTCAAAAAAATTCGACAGCCAGTTTGACTAACCGCCAACGGCGCCGCATTTGAGATGCCAGCTAATCTAGCCGTTAGCTTCGATGCGTAAACAAAAATATCCAATCGCTGCTACACAGTCTTTAGATCGTTTATGGCTAGCTTCCACTAGTGGCAAAAAATCCAAAAACATCAATGGCTTAGATATCACATTAAAGGTTATGAAAGAAAAATAGCCTGCTTCGGAGCTTTCACAAACACAAAATTTATACCGTTTCACCAAACGCATAAATTACGAAATTGTAATGATTCCCTCACCCTGCTGTTAGCTTCAAAATCCTAAACTATCAAACCACAAAGGCTGCTAGTTAAGCAGACCTAGTAAACATCGAGGGCACAATGAAATTCATAAAACTCCTCTCTATTGGTATCGTACTGACTGGATTTATGAGTTCCGCTTTTGCTGAAGACGGTTTCGAGCGAACCAAAAATTTCAAAGATAACTTCCGAGCCGAGCAAGCTCGTCTATGGGGTCCTGATGTATCGGAGAAAAGTAAGCAGAAAATTGCTCAAGAAAAACAGAAAGAACCTAAGGGCATTAGCAGCAAGTCGACAACTAAGAGACAGTAAAAAACAATTAACACGATCAAAGCCATCGACAAAAAGCCAGATTAATATCTGGCTTTTTAGCAACCTCTCCCTAATTGTACTTATTAAATAATTTTTCAGCATCAAAGATAAATCCTGAGATGGATTATTCACTTTAAACTGAAAAGCAGCTAGAAATTTAAATACTCTCTTCGCCGGGCTCTTACTTTCAACGGGAGCCAGTAGCACTATCTCCTAGAATATTTTCACCATCCTGTGCAGTGTCCTTCCAGCGGCATAGAAGCAGTTGGCTCGCGTTCGTTTCAGTGATTATTTTGCAACCAACGTCTACAGGTAGATCAGAATCGCTGTCGCGCAAACGCCTGGAAAGGTAGAACGATCTGTCGCGAGGCCACTTGTCAGGATCTTTGATGCTTTTGGACATTCCCCGGCTATAAAACTCCGACGAATACGAGCGGCGGCCAGGATAAATCAGGGGGCCCGATTGAGACGACTGCACATCCAGCCAGGCCTGCACTAAATCTCGCTGGTTCTGAGGACGATCCTCAAGCACACCGTTATAGATAATACCGGCGCCCGCGACTGGCAGCATCAGAGCGCTCGCTGCAGCAGCCCAAGCAGTCTTTCTGCCCACTTCGCTGATACATTCGGCAAGGAGTAGCGTCCATGCAGGCAGAGCAGGAAGAAGATAGGTCCAGAGAATGTTACCAGAGAAAGTAAAGAAAACAGGTGTCGCCAATGCCCAAAGCCAAAGGTATACATCGAAGCGCTGCATCGTCCCACGCCTGCTAATAACGAGGGGTAGAAAGAAAGTCCAAGGAAGCAACGCTAAGCCAAGCTGAATCCATATGGTGCCGTAGGGCTTGGCGTGAGCACTCCCGTAGAGATCCCCGGCCCAATCACTTACAACATATCGGCTCCAGTGCTCGCCGACAAAAAAATACTCAAGGAAACCCGGCGTCTTCATTTCGGCTGCAATGTACCAAGGCACTGATATACCTAACATGAGAGCAATCCCCGTTACCCAAGGAAGCCTCAATACCCGATTCCATTGCTTGTAGATGACGATCCAAAAAAATGCTGGCGCGCCCATCAGTACCAAGGTCAGTGGCCCTTTAGCAAGCAGGCCCAAGCCGAGAGCTAAGAACATAAGGTAGGCATCCCCTTTGCCTGCGCACTTCATCCAACGCCAGAAACCATAGCTGGCCAACAGGATCGAGAACGATAAAACGGGGTCAGTCAGCACAACACCACTGGACACCAAGCCCAGCGCCGTGCCGGAAAAGATGATGGCTGCCCAAATGCCCGCCTTGCGCGATACCTCCTGTGTCGCGAGCCTGATGATGATGAAGCAGCTTGCCAAGTGGAGAAACCAGGCTGGGAATCGAGCAGCAAACTCATTGGTGCCGAATACCGTCATGCTCGCCGCTTGGGTCCAGAAAGACAGCGGTGGCTTGCCCCAAAATGGAACTCCGTAATCGAACATCGGAGTCACCCAGTCACTCAGTTCAACCATCTTGCGTGCCATTTCAGCGTAGCGTGCTTCAGAGGTATCCATCAGGGGATATACGCCCAGCCCCAGGAGACGCAAAAGCAGAATCGAACTCAGGATGAACCACAATGTTCGCTCGCTTTTCAAATTCAGCATTTCTTACCCTCGAGTGAGGAAGCCGGAGGATGAATAGTCATGGGTCGCGCTTCATTATTACTATTTAGAAAATAAAGGGGGCGGCGTTTGACCTCCGCGAGCGTTACGCCTACGTACTCGCCCACCAGTGCAACACCCACGCACATGAATGAAGCAATTCCGACAAGCAGGTGATGGATGTCAAAGAAGCCTGCTACCAGTACTGCGAGCAGGTAGCAGATGCTGGAGACAAAGAAACTGAAGCTAATGAGACTGAATATACGAAGCGGCTTGCGGGAGAAGCTGAGAATACTTTCGATGGCTAGGTCCAGCAGGCTAGCGGCGTTCCACTTGGTATTGCCGGCATGACGGGAAGTGCGATTGTAGGGTAACTCAATGGTGCGAAAGCCTACCCAGCCGATCAAACCCTTAAGAATTCTGGAGCGTTCGTCCAGCGCTCTTAAGGCGGCCAATGGAGCAGGACCAATCAGACGGAAGTCACTGACATCCACCGGAAGATCAACTTTCTCCACCAGGCGCTGCATGATCCAGTAATAGCTACGTGCACTCGTGCGTTTTAGCCAGGAGTCGCCAGTTCGCAAGTCGCGTTGCATGTTCACAACGTCGTAACCCATCTGCCAATGATATACCATACTCGAGATGAGTTCAGGTGGATCCTGAAGGTCGACATCAATGAAGATCAATGCGCTACCGCGTGCATGGTCGATCCCTGCACTTAACGCAGCCTCTTTTCCGAAGTTCCGACTTAGGAACAGGCATCGTACATTTGATCCATCTTGATAGTGTCGAAGTAGGTCTGCAGTTTGATCGCTACTACCATCGTCGACATAGAGAATCTCGCACGAAACAGGCAGGCGCTTTACAACTCTGGTGATGCGCTTGTGAAATTCCGGAATGGTTTGCTCTTCTTGAAAGCAAGGAACCACTATTGTTAACAAGGGGTCAGCGCGTTCGGAAAGCCGATGTGATGTCCGCATGATTGAATGTCCAGAAACGATGCGCAGTGAATCCGAGCGCAGTTAGGGTTAAAGTCACTAAAATCTGAGAGACAAGCGGTGAGAGATTGAATTTAATCAGAACCCACATACCTACACCATTACCGATATTAGTTGCCAACGAGACAAGTACAAACCTGATAGGTTGAAGCTTATAAATTCCCGTCGCCACGAAACTGAGCCTTCTATTACCAATATAGCTAATAATAGCGCCTATCACGCCTCCGCCAACGCTGGCTAACACTGGATCAGTAACTCCATTTACAATAAGCAGGAGAAATACAAAATAGTGCCCCCCGGTTGCTACGAATCCAATGCCTAGATAACGAATAAGCAAAGCTATGATCGACATGCTTGTATTTTCCATCTACAAAGACTAAACAACCCGAAGTGAAAAAAAAGTGAACTGCATGTAATTTCAGAACTAAATGATGCAGCACCTCGACAATAGCTGTGCCACCCAACAAACACCAAAAAACCCTAATAATAAACTGAACAAATAACTCTAGCATGATCCAGAGATTACAATTCTGATAAGAGCATATACATGATGGCACTTTAGATCTTGGACAATTAAGCACTTTCTCAAAACATGAAAACCAGTAACGACACCAATAATTACACCAATTAAGTATCAACTTACCAACCAGTGATCCATTTTCTCACGAGCGCCCATCAGTTTAAACAAGAAGCAACCTGCTAAACGTACGTGTCGTCGAGCTAAGCCCATATATTCAGTGTTTATTTTTGGTTGGGTAGCAAGCTAGTACGACCCAGAACTTGCTGCCACACCATCGACTTTCGTTTTTCGTTCAAAGCCTGAGGACTCACCTAAAGCAATTATCCGGAGTTAAGTCTTTAAGTAAGCCTAAGCCCCGAGCCAATTATAAACTTTCCAATAAACACCCTTATCAAGCCGCACTTCGACTGAGTCAGTGCTCATGCTTTGCCTGGATGTCACAGAAATCAGTTTTTTTCAAAATTCGCTGCTTCTGAGTGCAAATTCGCCGGCCTAAATTTTTTAGCTGGACTTGACTTACTTTTGGGGAGGGGGGCAAGGACTGACAATCTTTGGTTAAAACATGTCAAGGACCATAGAAAACGCCAGGCATCGCCTGGCGTTTTTCTATGGCCTCTAAAAATCCTATCGATGCATTCAATTTTTGTTGTTGACACATTGGGAAAACAAAGAATAACGAATCGTATTAAGCTCACCCCGCGAGTCTTCGTAGGTCATCAACCGTTGATACACCTCGCAAGTACGGGGATCCTGGGACTGACGCACAAATTTTGCAACATCAATCTTCATTCCATACTTGTAGTCCTGAATCTCTGGTATTGGCTTATTATTTTTCGCCGCATAGCTAGCCACGGCGTTCTGATGTTCCTGAATATATTGCAACTGCTTCTTTTCGGAAAACGTAGTAGCTTGTGAAACTATAGGCAAAACAGCTAGGGCTGCCGCAATGATAAGCTTTTTCATAAGGTCCTCTCAATATCAATCTTATTGGGAGTAACCTTATCAACTCACAGGCATCACCGGCATGACGGTAAACTTACAATTTTGAAAGGTGACAACAATATCCAGAATGAAAAGCCCACAACGTTGCTGTGGGCTTCTGTTATGGGCTATCAGCTACCCGCTTCATCACCATCATCATCTTTGCGGTGTGCCCATTGATACAGAGCAGGAAGCACCAACAGAGTAAGCACGGTAGACGAAAGAATCCCGCCAATCACCACTGTCGCCAGTGGCCGCTGAACTTCAGCACCGGTACCTGTTGCGAGAGCCATCGGGATAAATCCGAGGGATGCGACTAGGGCTGTCATCAGAACGGGCCTTAACCGTGTCAACGCGCCTTCATCTACCGCTTGCCGGAGGGTACGTCCTTCCTCCCGCAGCCCGCGGATAAAAGAAATCATAACCAGGCCGTTTAGAACTGCCACACCGGACAGCGCAATGAAGCCAACTCCCGCCGAGATAGACAGCGGGATATCCCGCAACCACAGTGCAACTACACCGCCGGTGAGTGCGAATGGAATTCCGGTGAAGACCAGCATGCCATCCTTCAAGTTGTTGAACATCAGGAACAGCAGTGTCATGACCAGAAGCAATGCGACTGGAACAACGATCTGCAGACGCTTGGCTGCTGATTGCAACTGCTCAAACTGGCCACCCCAGGTAGTCCAGTAGCCTGCTGGGATCTGCACAGTAGCCAGCGACTTAGTCGCTTCTTCAACGAACGAGCCTAGGTCACGGCCTCGAACGTTTGCACTAACTACTACCAGCCGTTTCCCATTTTCGCGGCTGATCTGGTTCGGGCCCAACTGCAAGTCAAGATTAGCGACTTGGGACAGAGGAATGAACCCTATCTGATTAGCATCCTGAGCAACATTAGCAGGCACAGGAATCAGCAAGCTGGACATACCCGCTACGTCAGTGCGCACGGTCTCAGGCAGTCGCACCACCATATCGAACCGACGATCGCCCTCATACAATGTACCTGCCTGGCGGCCACCCACAGCAATAGCAATTGAGTTTTGCACATCCGCGATGTTCAAACCGTAGCGTGCTGCTTTTTCGCGGTCGATGTTGATGGTTAACACAGGAAGGCCGGAAGTCTGCTCAACCTTGACCTCCGATGAGCCCGGTACCGCTTTAAGCGATGCCGCGATTTTGTTGGCGGTGCTGTTGAGCGCGTCCATGTCATCGCCAAAAACTTTCACCGCAACGTCACTACGCACGCCCGAAATCAGCTCGTTGAAACGCAACTGGATCGGCTGGGACAACTCATAGTTGCTTCCCGGGACACCTGCTGCGGCTTTCTGCACCTCAGCGATCAGCTCATCACGAGGCTTATTGGGATTTGGCCACTGATCCTGAGGCTTAAGCATTATGTAGGCGTCAGAGGCGTTAGGCGGCATTGGATCAGATGCGATTTCTGCAGTACCCGAGCGTGCGAACATCCGCTCTACTTCTGGGACCTGCGCTATTACCGCTTTCTCCAGGCGCTGTTGCATCTCGACGGACTGAGTAAGGCTCGTTCCGGGCACTCGCATAGCCTGCATCGCAAAGTCGCCCTCACTAAGGCTGGGAATGAACTCGCTACCCATACGACTTGCAAGTATACCGCTAAGTACGACCAGAGCTACTGCAGCCGAGAACGCAATGTTCCGGTGCCCAAGAACCCATTGCAGTATCGGCTCATAGCGCTGTCGGGCGGTGCGCATTACCACGCCCTCCTCTTCCTTGACCTTGCCAGTGATGAACATGGCGATAGCAGCAGGAACAAAGGTTACGGAAAGAATCATTGCCCCCAGCAGCGCCATTACGACAGTGAATGCCATGGGGTGGAACATTTTTCCTTCGACGCCGGTTAGGGCGAAGATCGGCAGATACACTACCATGATGATCAACTGGCCAAATATCAGTGGCCGGCGAGCTTCACCTGCAGCGGCAAAGACTTCATGGAAGCGTTCTGCTTTGGTGAGTATGCGACCATGCTTGTGTTGCGCATGAGCCAGTCGGCGGATCGCGTTTTCTACTATAACCACGGCACCATCTACAATAATGCCAAAGTCGAGTGCTCCCAAACTCATTAGGTTTGCACTAACCTTGTTGTTGAACATACCTGTGAAGGTAAATAGCATGGACAGCGGGATCACCATTGCGGTGATCAGTGCTGCGCGGATGTTGCCGAGGAACAGGAAGAGAATAGCAATTACCAGAATCGCGCCTTCCACCAAGTTCTTCTTCACCGTCGCAATGGCTTTTTCAACCAAGTTGGTACGGTCATAAACGGTCACAGCAACCACGCCCTTCGGCAGGGTGCGGTTGATGTCGGTCAATTTGGTGGCCACAGCTTGGGACACTGTACGACTATTTTCACCAATCAGCATAAATACGGTACCGAGTACTACTTCGCGACCATTCTCAGTAGCAGCCCCCGTTCGCAGTTCTTTACCGATGCTGACTTCAGCAACGTTGCTGATGCGAATCGGCGTGCCATCTACACTGGTAATTACGATGTTGGCAATATCTTCGATATTGCTTACCTGACCCGGCGCACGAATGAGCAACTGCTCACCATTACGCTCGATGTAACCGGCGCCCACGTTGGCGTTGTTGCTTTCCAATGCAACTACCAGGTCATTAAGTGTCAGCTTGTAGGTAGCCAACCGCTTCGGGTCCGGCGCAATCAGAAACTGCTTGGCGAAGCCACCGATGGTGTTGATCTCGGCAACACCAGGGACGTTGCGCAGCTGCGGCTTGATAATCCAATCCTGGATCACTCGCAGGTCGGTGGGAGTGTAAGGAGTACCATCTTCTTTGAGTGCGCCATCTTCCGCTTCAACGGTCCACAGGAAGATTTCACCAAGCCCGGTGGATACAGGCCCCATGACGGCCTCGACCCCATCTGGCAACTGTTCCTTTGCAACCTGCAAACGCTCGTTAATGAGTTGGCGGGCAAAAAAGATGTCAGTACCGTCTTTGAAGATCACGGTGACCTGTGACAAGCCGGAGCGAGATAGGGATCGGGTTTGCTGAAGGCCCGGAAGACCGGCCATGGCCGTTTCAACTGGAAACGTGATCCGCTGTTCGGTTTCCAACGGCGAGTAACCAGGGGCGCCAGTGTTAATCTGCACCTGGACGTTTGTGATATCAGGCACCGCATCAATGGGCAGTTTTTGGTAGCTGTAGATACCTATACCGGCCATGATTAGAACTGCGATCATTACTACGATGCGCTGCTCAATGGCGAATCTGATGATACGTTCAAACATAAGAAATCATCCTGTAAATTCGCATCAGTGGCCATGCTCGGCAGACGCTTTGCCAAGCTCAGACTTGAGCGTGAAGCTGCCACTGGTTGCCACTTGGGCACCCGATTGGAGGCCTTCGGTTATTTCCACATAGCCACCGGCACGGCGACCTAGAGTTACCCTGCGAGTGTCGAAGCCCTCAGTGGTCCTCACGAAAACTGCAGTTTTTTCCTCGACGGTCTGCACCGCTGACTCTGGAACAGCTACAGCAACTTGATCAGTTTGTGACGTGACTGCGATGCTCACGAACAGCCCCGGTCGCCAGGCCCCATTGGGATTGGTCAGAGTGACACGGACGGGCGCTGCACGATTCTGCTCGCCCAAAAGGCTGCCTACGTAACCCACCTTGCCCTCGACCTCAGCCTTCATGTCAGGAGAAGAAACCTTTACCGAGCGGCCAGTCACGACCTTTCCGAGATCGCCAGGAGGAACCGCGAAAGTTGCCCACACCTGATTAAGATCGGACAGGATGAAAGCATTGGTTGCCTCGCTGACCACCTCACCGACGGTCAGGTGCTTTTCCACTACAACTGCGTCGAAAGGCGCACGCAGTTCATAGCGGTTACCGCCTGCAGAATTGACCGAAGCGCCGATTGCTCCGACCTTTTGCTTAGCGTTGGCCAGTGATATTTCAGCTTCTTGCAAAGCTTGTCGCGCCTGAAGGTAATCTTGCTCGGCGGAGATTTTGTCCTGCCACAACTGCTTCTCGCGGTCAAAAGTCAAGCGTGCCAACTCAACACGTCGCTGTGCAGCTTGTTGCTCACTGCGCATATCCGAGATCTGTTGACTGGCAATCACCGCAAGGACTTGGCCCTTCTTGACCGACTCGCCCAGGTTCGCCTGAACGCTTTCAACAACTCCAGGAACGCGAGGTACCACATGTGCGGTGTGGTCCTCATCAAACCGTATTTCGCCAGGAAAAGTCACAATAGTGCTAATCTCACGGGGAGCAGCTGCTTCCAGAACGACGCCCGCAGCCTCAATCTGCTCGGCGCTAAGCGTCATCTTGCCCTCTTCCTCATTGGCATTTTCGCTGTGGCCTTCCTCACCGTGACCTTCATCCCCCCCGTCTTTAGCAGGTGCTACAGCAGTTCTCTCATGGCCATCTTCAGTGCCATGTTCGGCCTTACTGACTGGAGGCTGCTCGGAACTGGAGTTCCAGGCGAAACTGCCAAATCCGAGGACTGCCACAGCGATTACCGCGAGCGCGATCTTGCGTTTGTTATCCATTGCTACTCCTGCTGATCTTAGGTACCGGCTTATTCAAAGACGCATACAAGGAAAATGCCTGGCCTGTTCAGCGCGTATTGGCAGTCAAGCCGACGTCGCCATACACCCTTTCCACTTGAGCACGCGCATTGGTCGCAGCCGCCAAAGAGTCGAGGTACTGGCCACGAGCAACTATCAAGGTGCGCTGAGCATCCAGCACTTCGATGAAACCGAATTTGCCCATCTCAAATCCACGAGTTGCGGTATCCACGGCCTGTTGAGCTGAAGGCAGGATCGTCTTGTCATAGGACTCGACCTCCTGCATGGCGGTAGCCCACTGATTCACTGCGGTTTGAGTTTCGGAACGTAGCCTGAGCTCAACAGCGTTTCGCTGGTCTCGGGCCTGATCTGCGCGGCGAGAAGCGGAAAGAATGTTGCCCTGATTGCGATCAAACAGCGGTAAAGGCATCGACAGCCCCACGACATTGACCCTCTCGCGAATAGAGCGGTCGTATTGGCTACCAACACTCACGGTGAGATTCGGGATGCGCTGCGCCTTTTCCGCGCCTAGTGAGGCATCGCTCTTATCTATTTGAGCAAGCGCTTGACGCATATCTGCGGTTTGATCGAGCTTCGCCAGTAATTCTGTAGCTTGCGGCGGCTTGCCGGGAGATAGGTCTGGCGAGTCAAGACGATCAAATGCAGTGACCGAACTGCCTATTAACTGGGCCAATTGCTGGTAAGCCGTTGACTTCAAGGTTTCAGCGCGCCTTACCTGTAACTTGGCTTCAGCCAGTTGCACCTGAGCGCGCGTGGCTTCCACCGGCGAGGACTTACCGGCACGCACCCGTCCATCGACGATGCGCAGACCGCGTTCGGTGAGCTCCAATGATTGTTTTGCCAGATTCAAGCCGGTCTGAGCTCTCAAAGCAGCGTAGTAAGATTGAACAACATCTGCACGAAGGCTATTGACTCGACGGTCCAGCTCTAACTGCGCGACGCTTTGACCGTAGGTTGCAACCTCGACACGAGCACGTCGCTTGCCACCCAACTCTAACGGCTGACTAAGCGCGACAGTCGTCGTGCTGGTATTACGACGGGTGTCTTCTACTTGATAAGAAATTTCAGGATTGGGGATGAGTCCAGCCTGCTTGCGCACTCCTTCAGAGATTCCGATCTCTTGACGTGCTGCTGCAAGATCGGGGTTAGCGTCTATTGCCGTCGAAAGCGCTTCAGCCAGACTGAGACTCTGGGCAAATGCGGCAGGCACCCACAATCCAGACAAGACCATACAGAACACAAAGACTTTCAAAGGAAAGATGGGGGTTTTAGATAAAGCAATGTGATTATACCAGGGCACTTTGATAGTCCTCATGCACAAACTTTGATAAAGCTTGGCGAGAACGCCTAAACAGCTGCCAAGCTCCTCTGGATCAGGTGATGGCACTCTAATCAGCGATCACTATCAGAGGGGTGGCTATAAAATTACAATTTCGTTAGAAACCCTGGGGGGATAGTCGAAATAGAAAGCTTTCAGGCGAAACGCAGGGATTTAGTGAAAAAGATTCTGGAAGCCCTGCAACGGTGGAAATACCTGATAACAGAATTGTAATCACCCCGTCACCGACTCGTTATCTTTGATCTGCAAATATGATCCAGGCGCTATTCTAAGTGCTCCACCGGGCCAAAACAACAGACTATACCCGCGTAGGTAAATCATAATAAAAACTGCCGTAATCAAAGGAGCATCGCATGAGACACAAAGTAACTTTGTATTTGGCTGCGGTTTCAGCTTTTTCTGGAAGCTATGCCCTCACGGCACAAGCGGAAGGTAAACCAGAAGGTTTTATTGAAGGTAGCAGCCTTACTGTTCTAAACCGCAACTTCTATTTCAATCGTGATAATCGTGATGCATCTGCGCCGACTTTCAACAGCGGCAAAGGCAATACCAACGGTTATTCCGAAGCTTGGGCACATGCGATAATCACTAAATTCAACTCTGGTTTTACGCAGGGCACTGTGGGCTTTGGTATAGATGCGTTTGCAATGATTGGCATCAAGCTTGATACTGGTGGCGGGCGCAACGGTGGCCGTAGCAGCTTTGACGTGCTGCCTGTTAACGGTGACGGCGAAGCACGTGATGAATACACTAAGGTGGGTGGAGCAGCGAAGTTTCGGCTGTTTGATACTGTCGTAAAGGTTGGAGATGTTTTCCCCGCAACACCCGTCGTGGCATCGGGAGATTCTCGCTTACTCCCTGAAAGTTTCCGCGGCGTGACGGTCGAAAATAGTAGCATTCAAGGCCTAACCTTGCAGGGTGGTCGACTGCATGCGATGAGCCAGCCTGGTTCCAGCAACTTGAACGATAACTTTGCCACATTTTATGCCGGCCCGGTCAACTCGCCTTGGATTGGGTACGGCGGCGGTGATTACCAAGTCAACGACAACATCACGGTGAGCCTTTACGCCAGCCAATTGAAGGATGTTTGGAATCAATACTATGCCGGTAGCAGCCTCACTTACCCACTCAGCGATGATTTGACGCTTATCGGCGGATTCAACTACTACAAAGCTGTAGATGAAGGCAAGAAGCGCCTGGGCGAATTCGACAACAATATATGGAGCGCCAAGCTCGGCGTCCGGTACGGTGCGCATACTCTTGCACTGTCTCATCAGCGAAACAATGGCGATGACGACTTCGACTACCTTCGTCAATCAGACTCAATCTTCGTTGACAACTCAATACAGTACAGCGACTTCAACTCACCGAAGGAACGCTCTTGGATGCTGCGCTACGACTTGAACATGACCAGCTACGGTATTCCGGGGCTATCGTTCATGACTCGTTATGCCAGAGGTTCTGGTGCAGACTATTCGAACGCCAATCAATTCTATATGCGCACTGATGGTAACGGCGATCCGCTCACGAATCAAAAACGTTGGGAGCGTGATATTGAAGTCAAATACGTCGTACAAACAGGTGCGGCGAAAGATCTTTCCTTGCGATTACGTCAAGCAAATACTCGTGCCACTGCATTCGAATCGGACTTGGATGAAGTACGCCTGATCGTTGAATATCCACTTTCGATACTGTGAGCCCTAAACAAGATCGATTTATTCATGTGACTCGCCTAAAACAAAAATAGCGAGCTTAAAGAATTCACCTTGAGTTGCTTAAATGCTCCTTTGGTAAAAGGTGAATATTTTGCGCCCCCCTGGGGCGCTTTTTTTTACCTAAAATTCGAGTAAATCTTCGAGTACGCGCACCGCGTCCCGATGGAGTTCATGACTGCACCAGTGACCGCCTTCTTCAGCATGAGAAAAATCGCCCTCATCTGCACGGAATAAAATGGCCATAATAAAAAAAACAACCCAACATTTCATAAGGTCAATTCAGCAGTAGAGAAATAACCCGCAACTGGTTGGTCCGAGCCACGATATAATATATCGCGATGTTATCAAGTGTATTGCTCACTGATTACAAGTACGTTATTTAGCCCCCACCCAAGTGGTTTTGAATTATCATTCCTGCCAATGATGACAGCGCATTCGCGTAGTTAAAACAGCTCAGTCATATCGAGACAAAATCCAATGCGAATTCTGGTAATTGAGGACGAAGTAAAAACTGCCGAATATGTGCGCCAAGGCCTTACGGAGAGCGGTTATATCGTGGATTGCGTACATACCGGATACGACGGGCTTTTTCTGGCCAAACAACATATGTACGAGTTAATCATCCTAGATATCAACCTGCCGGAGATGGATGGGTGGCAGGTACTTGAATTGTTGCGAAGAAACAATTGTCTTTGTAGAATTATGATGCTTACTGCTCGAAGTCGCTTGGTTGATAAAATCAGAGGACTAGAGAATGGTGCAGATGATTACCTAATTAAGCCTTTTGAATTCCCGGAACTGCTTGCTCGAGTTCGCGCACTGATGCGCAGGTCTGATAATCCAGCATCTGTTGAGATCATTCGCGTAGCCGATCTGGAGCTGGATCAAAGCCGTCATAGGGCGTTTAGAGACGGTCAGCGTATCGACTTAACAACGAAGGAATTCGCACTTCTGCACTATTTAATGAGAAATACGGGAATTGTCCTGAGTCGTACACAGATCATATCTCAGGTATGGGACATGAATTTCGACTGCGATACAAATGTTGTAGAAGTTTCAATTAGAAGATTAAGAGCCAAGATGGATGATCCTTTTGAAAACAAACTGATACATACACTCAGAGGCGTAGGATATGTTCTAGAAAAACGCTAGCGTGCTGTTCTTGAAGCAATCACATACGCTCCTGTGATTTCGCCGACTCACGGGCACTTCAGGTTTCATCCAAGTTTGTCTTTCACTTGGCGCTTCTGGCCTACCGCGTCGGATATACATTTCGGCGCGCAAAAAACTTGCTAATCGAAGCTTTCAACTCGCCTACCGGTCCAAAACCGTGGTGCGAAAAAACACCATACCCCCCCGAAACAGCGCTCGATAATGCTTATCCACAAGCTGGATTTCAGTGTCCAATGTATGTGGAAGCGTTCAGACCCGCTTTCACTTTAGGTATTTGTGAGTAACGTAGTTGCCGATGATAAAGTGTAGTTCAAGGAACGTGGATTTTTATCAGTTGATACTCTCATAATCTGGTGAGACGAACTACGTGACGGTGCCACGGCGCACATATCCATGTAGTTGCGTGTGGATATGATAAATCTACCGGGGCATGAAGCCTAAGCATGCCATGGAGTGGACAATACGGTCGTGACTTAAAGGTCGCATACTCTATGATCTCTGAAGGCGAGCAAGTGAATCACTCCGGCTCTCTAGATACCTTGCAAGCTCATTGCATAACGCTTTTAAACTCTACAGTGAAAGCTACATATTGAAACGATTACGGCGTTTTGCGTTGATGGTTGACGATATTCGACACCTCCCCTTGCCGTCGGGTTAAGCCGTCACACTTGCTCAATCGTCAGAACTTTTGCATTAGCTTGAGTATCGCCATAAGCGTCCGGGCATCACGCCTTGCGTGATTAAAAAGATTGCGGCAGCAACTGATCGATTTCACTCGCCCGCTGCGTCGGCAGCCGCGTGAGAGCATCCTTCAGATATGCATACGGATCATGACCATTCAGGCGCGCAGACTGGATCAGACTCATGATCGCTGCCGCACGTTTTCCGCTGCGTAAGGCCCCTGCAAAGAGCCAGTTCTTGCGCCCAAGGCCCTATGATCGGATCTGGTTCTCTGCCCAGTTATTGTCTATGGGTACAGCCCCGTCATCGAGGTAGCGCGACAGCGCTGCCCAGCGTTCGAGACTGTAATCGAGTGCTCTGCTGATGGCTGAGACTTCAGGCACGAGGTCACGCTAGGCAATCAACCTGGCGTGCAGCATATTCATCACCCGTACAGCTTTTTCTTGCCGTATTCGGAGTCGTAAATCCGGCCCCAGATCGCGACTTCGCTTTCAATTTCGTACAACAACTGGATATAACGCAGAGCTTGCTCCGCAAGCGTGCTTTTATTCTTAGCGTGCAGCTCAAAGAAATTACGTTGCGCATGAGCCATTCACCCGATCTCGGTCACGTCTAGTTCGAAGCTGGCTTTGTAACCGACACAATCATCGCAGACCAGCTTGTCCTTCCAGTCATTCAGGAAGTTGCGAGCGTGTTCTCCGGCGCGGCTAGGGCTGAAGTCGTGAACCACCGCTGCCGCGTCCGAGAACTGGCTGGTGGCATAGGACCAAATATAAGAACTGTGGGTTTTCTTAGTTCCCGGCATGAGCATTTGCACAGGTGTCTCATCGGCTTGAATAATCTGCTGCCCGAGAACCACGTCGCGCAGCGCATCAACCAGCGGCTGGAACTGAACCCCAGTCACGGCCATCTGGCCACCGTCGGTGAGGCTATGCACGCTAACTCCTCCTCTCTTTCTCTTCGTTAAGTAGCATCAGCCATGAATTCATTCAAAAAGACCGTTCAAGTCATTGCACTCGTTGCAACGCTAAATGCAGCCTCATTGTTACAGGCAGCGTAATCAATTGCCGTCTACAAAGCCCCTAACTGTGGCTGCTGGACCAGGTGGATCGCTTATCTGAAGGAGTGGTCGACTATATGGAAAACAACATTAGCGATATGAACGAGAAGCTCGGCGTACCCGTAAATCTGGCGTCGTGCCACACGGGAGTTGTAAGTGGGAAATTCGTCGAAGGCCATGTTCCGGTCACACAAATTGCTGAACTAAGTCGACGAGCCAATCTGGACGGAATAGCTGCCTTCGGTATGCCCGTGGGATCGCTCGGAATGGAGTCAGGTGACCGACGCAGCGCCTACCCGGTAATTGGGATGAGCAAGTCAAGGGGAGAGACGGTTTTACAGGATTTTCGGGCCCGCTAGTGGCTGAGGAACCGCTCTACTAAACTGGTTGAATACCGGATACCGGGTTTCGAAAAAGCTACAGCCGGCTGATCAAATCTTCCGGCTGGAGTCTGATTAGCGGATCGCTGTATCCAAGCAAATATTAGTCGAAAATTTCCCGTAAAAACGATTTCTTATGATAAACCTGCTCTTCCTGATGCCTCGACTGATTCTGATGGCCGTTCTGATATCCGTCCCGCCAACCACCACCGTGACCAGGCTGCGGCGCGGAGTGGCCGTGCTTAGTGCCGCGTTTGTTGTCATGGTGGCCAGAAGACGGCTGGGCATACACAGGTTCAGACGGAGGTGTACCTTGCAGCGACTGAGATACGCTCTGTGGAAGAAAACGAGCTTCTTGTTCTTCCTGCTGGCTACGCTCGATGATCTTGTCGAGTTCTCCCCGGTCAAGCCAAACACCTCGACATTGCGGGCAATAGTCGATTTCAACGTTTTGACGTTCCGACATTACCAACAGTACTTCTTTGCAAACTGGGCAGTGCATGGTTCTCTCCTCCAGCGAATGAGCTATATAAAACGCAGCAGCCATTTCACCGACGCAGCAGCCGCAAGCCATTGAATACGACGAGCAAGCTCGCCCCCATGTCGGCGAAAACGGCCATCCACAATGTCGCGAAACCAGAGAGAGCCAACGCCAAGAAGACAACTTTTATGCCCAGAGCCAAAATGATGTTTTGCTTTAGAACCGAGGCGGATCGGCGACTCAGGCTGATAAAGTACGCGATTTTTCGAGGGTCGTCGTCCATGATCGCAACGTCAGCTGTTTCGAGAGCTGTCGCTGTCCCTGCGGCTCCCATTGCGAAACCTATATCGGATTGCGCTAAGGCGGGGGCGTCATTAACGCCGTCACCAACCATCCCAACGGCGCCATATCTGCGTTTGAGTTCAGCGACTGCAGTCTGCTTGTCCTCTGGCATCAGATTTCCACGGGCATCCTCGATGCCCAATTGCTCAGCGATCGACCTCGCCGTCGCAGGATTATCCCCAGTCAGCATTACTGGAACCACGTTCAAAGCCTTCAAAGCAGCCACAGCTTCAACACTCTCCGGTCGGACTGTGTCTGCGACCGCGAATATCGCGGCGGGGCCGCTATTGCCGCATAGCACGATCACCGTTTTGCCAGTTTCCTCAAGCCGTGAAAGTCTGGCCTCCAGCTCCGAAGAACACACGCCCAACTCCTCAACCAAACGATGGTTGCCTAGATGCCAAAGATGACCGTCGATCGTGCCTTTCACGCCTCGGCCATTTAGCACACTGAAGTCACTGACAGGCAGAGCCACAGCGCCAGGCTGCTGCGATTTCCACCCATTGACCAATGCTTTCGCTACTGGGTGGGTACTTTGCTCATCAAGACTCGCAGCAATCAAAGTTGCCTTCTCGATAGACAAGTCACTGAATATATCTGAGTCAGTCAGAACTGGCTTGCCCTGAGTCAACGTGCCTGTTTTATCCAGAGCAACCACCTTCAGCAGGCGCCCGCTTTCCAGGTAGGCACCACCCTTGATCAAGATTCCATGCCGTGCGGCTGCGGCAAGACCACTCACAACAGTGACAGGCGTTGAGACGACCAAGGCACAAGGACACGCGATGACCAACAACACCAGGGCCTCATACAACCATTCACCCCACGTACCACCAAGCAGCACTGGGCCTAAAACGGCAACAAGAAATGCCACCGCCACTACGGCTGGGGTGTAATACCGTGCGAACTGGTCAACGAACCTCTGCGTCGGCGCCCGCTGAGACTGCGCATCCTGAATCGCGGCAGCAATACGAGCGAGCGTACTTTCGCCAGCGACTGCCGTGACAGTCGCCTCCACGACGCCGTCTGTCACGATACTGCCAGCATATAGCGGATCCCCCTCTGCCTTATCTACTGGCAAGCTTTCACCAGTGATAGGGGCTTGGTCGAGAGCAGCACGACCAGATTCCACCCTCGCATCCAGCGGTACCCGCGACCCTGTGCGAACACGAATACGGCTGCCGAGAACGACATTCTCAACCGGGTGTTCTTTCCAGCCAGCTTCGGTCATGACTTCCGCAGTCTCAGGAGCTAATGCAGTCAGCGATTTAATCGCGTTACGCGCTCGCTCAAGTGAGAGTGCTTCGATGGCTTCGGCAATAGCGAAAAGGAAAACCACCATCGCGGCTTCCGGCCACTTGCCAATCACCATGGCACCCAAGACAGCCAAAGACATCAAGAAGTAGATGTTCAATGTGAAGTTCTTTACAGCGATCCACCCCTTCTTCAGAGTTGGTAGACCAGCAGTAAGAATGGACAGCGCAGCCAAGGACATTACAGGCAAAGAACCCTCCTGTCCGGTCGTCCAAGCGATCACTTCAGCGGCGATGGCAGCTAGACCGCTGACCGCCAGCAGCCCTTTCAAGCGCGTCGTCAGAGCAGGTGAAATGGCATTCGGGGTTGCGCCGGCCTCGATGAGATTGGGCCCCATATCCAGCGCGGTCAAAGCGATGACTATCGCCTTCGGATCATCCAAGCGATGATGCACTGTCAGCTCACGATCCAACAGATTGAAATCAAGTCGTGCGATGCCAGGCATCGGCTCTAAGCGATTACGAATTAGCCGCTCTTCGGTAGGGCAATCCATCTTATCAATGCGATACCGAACCAGGGTCGTGCCTTCTGGCTCAGCCATGGCCGAATGTGAAGTCACCGCCCCTGCGGAATCCACTTTGCTCAAACAGCAATGGTCGGCATCGGAATGGGCTTGAGCTGAAGTGCCATGATCGTGTGCGCTATGGTCTTGATTATGGTCGGTGGACTTGGCTCCACAAGGCTGAGAATCCTTCGAACCGCACGCATGCGATCCCGTTCTGCCCAAGCTCTCGGCGTGATCAGGCCCATGCTCAACATGATGTGCACGAGAATGAACCTGTTTGGCGAAGGTCTCGCGGGGGTCAGCAGAACAGCAATCGTCCGACTTCGGCACGAGGTGCAATTTGGCTTTCGACGGGTTTTCCTGGCTCATGACGCATCTACCAATAAGGATATGGCGTCATTGAACAGCCTGTAGTAGCTACAGTGTCAAGCAATGAGTTTGAAATTTCGACTGGGCCGAGGGCGCCGCTCGAGTCTACGTCCCTCAGTGCGAGCGCCTGATAGCTGCATGCTGCGATGCATCAGCCAGGTTGGTCAGCACCTCAAATGCCCACTCAGCTTTCACCCTGGGAGTCATGCATATCGAGCAAGTCGTCAATCGCGTTGTGAAGCCTACGAGTAAACGTTTGGAGAAATCCGCCATGATGGTTTTCGACGCCATTGGCATGTGTCGGCTGTAGACCTCTCTAAGCGCTCATTACCATCGGTAGCCGACAGGGTTAAGGGTAGAAATATCCAGAAAGCTCCTCGACACAGTCGCACCAGCATGTCCTCCTCAACAACCCTACTACAAGCTTTTCGGCATTAATTAGGAGATGCCCACTGGAAATCCGGTGACACCTGCTAACCGAGAATAAAACCCCGCCATGTCTGGCGGGGTCTCATCAATCACCCTTCTTGTGCTTATGCACGTCCAGGTCGGGATGCTTAGGCTTGTTCTCGGGGGTTACACGGCGACGCTGGTCTGTCTTGCCGGTTGATTCGGCAATTGGCTTGGGCCCAGGTTTGATGGCCATAGAACTTGCTCCTTCAGTTGATAGGTATATGCCCTGGCAAACGTCTGCCGTGTAAGCGTTCGCTCAGTACGGTCACGAGATTGAGGGCCCCAAACACTATAGCTTGATATTTTTATGCCAGCAGTGGCGCACCACTTTAGTAAGCGTCTGCCGAACACATCTTGCACCAGCCCGTTTGGTGTAGACGGACGCTCGAAAGACCCTGTCGAGACTATCGCGCTATTCGGTTTCAATGGCAGCTTGCTCCCCTATGCTCTTGACTCGTCTAGGAGCAGCAACCAGAGCGAGCCCCAGCAGCGGGTTCGAACAGTGACTCAATAATCGTACAGTCTGGAGTGTTCGAGCCTAGGCATCTTGACTCACACGTGCCTGCCATTGAGAGCAGCTCTATCCGGATCTGCAGGAGCTTAGCTACCTTAGATTCCACTTCTGCCAAGTGCTTCTTGACCACCGACAACGCATCAGCACACGGACGATCAGCATCTGCCGCGAGCGCAATGAGTTCGCGGATATCGTCGAGTGGAAAGCCCAGTTCACGATTCTGCCTGATGAAGATGAGTCGTGACCGATGCTTTTCGGTATAGATTCGATGCCGCCCTGTCGACCGTAGGGCCGGAGGGAGAAGGCCTATTTTCTCGTAGTAGCGAATCGTTTCAATGTGGCAACCCGTTGATTTCGACAGCGCTCCGATTCCTGACATCCAAACTCCCCAAGCATTTTCTTGAACCTGTAGTAGCTACAGATATTAACCTGCTCAATCGAAAAATGATTTCACGCGTTTTAAGGGCATTCCGTGGACAGAGAACAGCTAGAGAAGAACCAGATTCCCGTTTACTTCGTCGCGGTCATTGTCGCGGCTATCGGGGGCCTGCTCGCACCTGATGCCTCTCAAGCGTTAGGTGCGTTGGTGACACCAGCCATCGCTGTGCTGATGTACGCCATGTTTCTGCAGATCCCATTCTTGGATCTTCGCAAAGGGCTTGCAAACAAGCGTTTCATGACCGCGCTGCTGACCGCCAATTTCGTCGCCATCCCCCTGTTGGTTTGGGCGTTGACGATGGGCCTAGCCGACCACCCGGCGATTTTGGTGGGCGCACTATTGGTCTTGCTGACGCCTTGTATCGATTATGTTGTTGTGTTTACCCATATCGGTAAGGGCGACTCCAAACTGACTCTGGCGGCAACACCATTACTACTCGTGCTTCAGCTTGTGCTACTACCCCTCTATCTAGCCTTCATGGTGAGTGATGACTCGGCGGTGGTTATATCGGTCGGCCCATTTGTTGAGGCCTTCGTAGTGCTGATCGCTTTACCCTTGGTCTTGGCAGTAGCAACAGCTGCCGGGGCAAAGGGGTCACGCATCGTTGAGGGCTGGAACAATGTATGGGCTTGGATGCCTGTGCCAGCTATGGCGGCTGTATTGGTCGTAGTGATCGGCTCTCAGATTTCAACGGTGGTCAGAGACATGGACAAGCTGCTGCCTGTTATTCCCGTCTACATTGGTTTCATGCTCTTGGCACCCGTGGTGGGTGCGCTGGTGGCTCGGGCGTTTAAGTTACCGGCTAGCACGGCAAGATCTGTCGCTTTCAGCAGTTCGACACGAAACTCATTGGTAGTTCTACCATTGGCATTGGCCTTGCCCGAGGAAATCAGAGGGCTCGCTGCGGCAGCAGTGATTACTCAAACGCTGATTGAGTTGGTCAGCGAACTAATTTACATCCGAGCAATTCCTGCTTTGGTGTGGCGCAAAATGTAGATGCCAGGGAAGACATAAGCACAAAACACCCTGCGCGATTAAACAGGTGCCCACCTGTGCGGCAGCAGCTTGTTAATCTCACTCGCGCGCCGCGTCGGCAGGCGCGTGAGAACATCCTTTAGATAGGCGTACGGATCATGGCCATTCAGCCGCGCTGACTGGATCAAGCTCATGATCGCCGCAGCCCGTTTTCCGCTGCGTAGCGACCCGGCGAAGAGCCAGTTCTTGCGCCCAAGAGCCCATGGCCGGATCTGGTTGTCGGGTAGTCAGACGCGGTTGCCCGCGTCCAACCCCCTAAGAACCGTGCATGCGAGTTTCCCAGCACACGGCTCAAGCCTCTGCTAAGGCGCCATTGGGCACCCGGTTATACATCGTCGACATTGGCAAATTGCACATCTCGTGGGCAACGCAGGTGGTAAATCTCAAGATTAGCCGCAGCGTCCGTCCCGCCATGACCTAGCTTCACAATATGGCGACTGTGCCACGGTGTGTCTTTGGTCACCGGCTTGAAGCAGGCGCAGCACCTGCCGCCCTGTTGCACCCATACCCGATACAGCTTGGCTCGACCTTTAACGGAAGTGAGCATCTTCTTGCCCCAGCGGGACTCGAAGTACTCATCCCATGCAGGGTCGTGAGGGTTGGCAGCAGCCTTAATCTTGATATGTCGCACAATCGGTGTGTCTGAGGCGTCTACTAGCGTGTACTGACGCTTCCGACCATCGGCGGATTTTTCAGTACACGAGAACACCCAACGGCGCGCCCCTTGTACTTTGAAATACCGATCCTTCACCCATCGGCGTGTCTTGCGAGGGTGGCGACGTACCGCCCATCGCCAGAGCATTTCCCACACTGCGCTGTCCACCTGGTTGAAGACCTTCTTGGCGACGACATGACTGTGATAGTTCGCCCAGCCCCGTAGAACCGGGTTGAGCAAACCTATCAAGTTAGCCTGTCGTATCGTTTTGTTGGTCTTGATCAACTCTCGCAGCTTGGCAAGTAGAGCCCCGATGTTCGCCTTGGACGGCTTGATCAGGAGCTTGCCGTTGTACTTGCGCAGGTTCCATCCGAGGAAGTCGAACCCGTCCCCTATGTGCGTTATCTTGGTTTTTTCCGGAGAGAGGACAAGTCCACGCTCTGCCAGAAATTCAACCACGGCGGGCCTGACTTCATTCTCCAGCCATTCTTTCGAACAACCAGTGATGATGAAATCATCTGCATAACGCACCACGCGCATTTTTCGGGCTGTCCACTTCGCGTTGGGAAATCTCTTCGCCAGCATCGCTTCCAACCCATCCAGCGTCATGTTCGCCAACCCCGGGGATATGATGCCTCCCTGCGGGGTTCCGGCGTGGCTGGGGAATAGCTGCTTTTGGTAGACATAACCAGCCCGGAGCCATTTCTGCAAAATCGCCTTGTCCATGGGAATGTTGGCGATCAACCAGTCATGGCTGATATTGTCGAAACAGCCTTGAATGTCGCCCTCTAACACCCATTCCGCGTTTGCTTTTCGTGACAGCACACCAAAGCACTGTGCGACGGCATCCGCAGTTGAGCGTTCCGGCCTGAACCCATAAGAGTTCGGGTCGCCGGTAGTTTCCGCTATCGGTTCCAGAGCCAGCAGATGAAGCGCCTGCATGGCCCGGCATTTCATCGCGGGAATTCCAAGAGGTCTCGTTTTGCCGTTTTTCTTCGGAATAAGCACTCTCCGAAGCGGGAGCGGCGAGTAACCTCGCCGCGTCAACGACTCTATCGCGCCGAGCTTGGCCCTAGGCGTATTCCAAGTAACCTTGTCCACGCCGGGGGTATTTTTGCCTTTGTTTTCAGACACCCGTTTCACAGCAAATGCCTTGCCACTGAACGAGTGAGTCAGCAGCCATTGCAGGGCTTTCACCTTGTTATGTCTGCCATCTTGTACAGCCTTCACAATACGCGCTTGCAGCCCTCTGACACGACGTTGTACGGCGATCCAATCGATGCTGTCCCACGACGTGCCGGAAGGTGCACACGCCAATGCTGCTGCGTTCATTTGCTCTCCTTCCGTTGAAAGGGTTCTACCTACTCTCGTGTGAAGAGAGACCATGAGGACGTCTGCCCGCTTTCGCGTGAAGTGATGTTTCAACCTCTATCCAACCCATTACAGGACGGCGTTCGCTTTTTCCTCGTTCCTTCGCCCGCACCGCCATGGGCAATTTTTACAAACGGCTTTCCCTGACGGGAGCGATACGGGATTTCCACGTTCCGCTTACTGAAGTGCGTCGGGTTAGGTGCCTGCTATCGACCGGGAGGCATGTGGGTCACGAATGCGTAGTAGAAAGACGCAGTTCCCACCTCCATTACCATTTTGGTTCGAGCGTGTAAGCCATTTCCGCTCGCTTAATTTAACGATCGTTGCGCAGATTCACGTGTGTTCACCATACCAACTATCTAGCACTTGTCCGGCCATGGCTGCCAGAAGGGTACGCCTCTCACGATTGGTACCCCGCACCTTGCGGCGCCTCGTAACATTGTCGAAGGCGCTCTTGATTCAGCCTTCTAGATTCACCCGGTGACACGGGTGGTTCCCACCAAGGGGGAACAACTTCATTAAGCGACTTCGTGTCGCACCTCCGCCCAATTATTATCAATGGGAACCGCCCCGTCATCGAGGTAGCGCGACAGCGCTGCCCAGCGTTTAAGGCTGTAATCGAGCGCTCTGCTGATGGCCGAACCTTCGGGCACAAGATCACGCTGCGCGTTCATCCAGGCATGCAGCCTATCCTTCACCGGTACGGCTTTTTCTTGCCGTATTCGGCGCCGTAAATCCGGCTCCAGGTCTCTGACTTCTCTTTCGATTTCGTACAACAACTGGATATAGCGCAGGGCTTGCTCGGCGAGCGTGCTTTTATTCGTAGCGTGCAGTTCAAAGAACTTGCGCCGTGCATGGGCCATGCAGCCGATCTCGGTCACGCCGAGTTCAAAGCTGGCCTTGTAGCCGCCAAAATCGTCGCAGACCAACTTGCCATTCCAGTCCTGAAGGAAGTCGCGAGCATGCTCTCCGGCGCGACTGGGGCTGAAGTCATAAACCACCGCTGCCACATCCGAGAACTGGCTGGTAGCGTAGGACCACACATAGGAGCGGTGGGTTTTCTTTGTTCCCGGCATGAGCATCTGCACCGGTGTTTCATCTGCGTGGATGATTTGTTGCCCAAGCACTACTTCGCGCAGCGCATCGACCAGCGGCTGCAACTGAACTCCGGTCACGCCAACCCATTGAGCCAAGGTTGAACGTGGAATCGCCAAGCCCGCTCGACCTAAGATCGATTCCTGACGGTAAAGCGGCAGATGGTCAGCAAACTTGGCGATCATGACGTGTGCGAGCAGGCCCGAAGTCGGGATGCCCTTATCAATGACCTGCGGCGGAACCGGTGCCTGGATCAGCGTTTCGCAGTTATCGCAGACCCACTTGCCACGGACATGGCGTTCGACGGTGAACACGCCGGGCGTGTAGTCCAGCTTCTCGCTAACGTCCTCACCGATGCGCTTCAGGGCGCAGCCGCATGGGCGGTGAGTGTTGTCCGGTTCGTGATGGATCAACGTTCGCGGAAATTCTGCCGGCAATGCCGTGCGCTTGGGCCTTAGCTTTTCCTCGGTCGCCTCTGGTGCTATTTGCAACGCCTGAAGCTCGGCCTCAATCGCCGCGATATCAGTATCGATCAGGTCATCTAGCAGGCTGGCCTGTTCAGGATTCATCTGCTCGCTGCGCTTGGCAAACTTCAAACGCTTGAGCTGGGCGATCTCGTGGGTCTGTTTCTCAATGACTGTTTGATCACGGTTGATTTTCTTGCCCATAGTGTCGACTTGCGAGAGCAACTGCGCTGCGAGGACGCGCAGTTGATTGGGAGACAGTTGGTCGAGATTGGGCGAAGAAGTCATACGCCGGACTTTGCCAGAGCGGGCGTTTCGCGACGATAGACCGATAGGCTAATGGCTGCCGTTAAAGCAGTGTGATCGAGCCTCCAGAACCTGCGCGTTGCCATGGCAGCCCCAGCAACAACGTTTGAAGTTGCTCGGCATCCAGTTCCATCTCAGGACCATGGCGGATGCCAGGCCAGTGGAACTTGCCTTGGTTTAACCGGCGCGCCGCCAGCCATATTCCGAAGCCGTCATGCACCAGCACTTTCATGCGATTGGCGCGGCGGTTGGCGAACAGATAAGCGCAGTGCGGCTGCGCCGCACCGAACACCGCGATCACCTTGGCTAGCGCCGTTTCGGTGCCTGCGCGCATGGCCATCGGTTCGGTGGCGAGCCAGATGGAGTCGATGTGAATCATCGCAGAATATCTCGAAGAAAAGTCGCGCAGGCGGCAGCACTTTCAGTGGGCCAGTCCACTTTGATGATGGCGCGCGGGTGCTGTATTTCAACGCAGATATTCGATGATGCTGGATGGGAGTTCGCCCCCGCAGGTGGGTGTGCCGGAATTTTCTGCGTTTGCAGCCGAATCCATTTGTGGACGAGGTTTGCGTTGAGGCTATGGCCGAGCGCGACGCTGGCAATCGAAGCGCCTGGTTGGGCGCACTCTTGAATGATCTGGGCTTTGAAGGATTTGGAATAGGAACGGCGTGTTGGCTGCATGAAATACCCGCTTGAAAGGCTAGAATTGGTGTCCACTTAATTTAAATGCACACCATGTCTTCGCTTTGCAGAGCTGGGTAGATGACCTGGCCGGACGGTTACCCACTTTATTCTGACTCCGCAGATCATTATCACGGGTTTTTAAGACTTTACTCCGCGCAGTGGGGCTACGGTATATGGCTTTACCCAACACCTTGCAACAGGCATTTCGACGGTGATGGCGGATTGGGCAAAAGCAGCCAGTGAGGGTGTTTTTTTGGCTATGCCGGCAGCTCTCAGATTACTTGCCTGCAGTTGATGGCCAAGAAAATCGCCGTGATTCAAAGCACGTCGGGAGATGTGCCAGATTCTGGTCTCGACTCGCTGAACCAAGATGGTGATTCAGTTGAAATGACACTTGCAAGGCAGCTCATTGCTTCATAGTTTGACGGCCACCTTCGGGTGGCCATTTTTTTATAACGATCCCAATTTACCAGCGGCCAACTCGACACTTCAAAAACCATGCGTCCTGGAAAACCTATTTCCTGATGCACCTAAGAGACTGGTTTGAGAGGGTGTATTCGCTTTTGCGCGAGGACGCCCATGAACCTACCACGCCCTACTCGAACCACAGCGATACTCAGTCTGTGCCTTGCATTATTGGCAGGCATTCTGTGTTATGAGCATCATCAACTCTCCCAACTCCGCACCAGCTTGGCTGCGACTGCAGACAAAGAGTCGCTCGATGCGTTGTTGACGCGGCTTGGCAAAGTCGATGAGCGACTGGGCACGGTAGCCGGCAACCACCTGGTGACCAACGAGGACTTCCGAGCCGGGCAGCAGGCTTTATCGAATCGAATTGATGCCGCACAAGCGTATGCAAAGCAAGCGACGGAGTCAGCGCAAGAAATCTCTCAAAATGCTGCGTCTGCTGGTGAATTGCTAGTCCTCAAAGCCAGCGTCGAAACACTCGATAGCCGTCTTCAAGAACTCAGTCAGTCACGCATCAAACAAACCACTGCTGTGCCCCTCAAGCCCAAGCCTAAGCCCGTTGCCCGCCAACCAAAGCGGCCAAAACCGCCCGCTACCGCCACTGTCACACCGCAAACACCCCCTTTTACCGTTGTCGGTATCGAGTATCGCGGCGGTGAACGCTTTTTGTCCGTAGCACCGCCTGGCAGCACGCAGTTGAATCAAATTTACCTTATCCGACCTGGTGACGCTGTGGCGGGCACCGCCTGGCGACTCAACGCGCTGGACGGAAGATCCGCACGCTTTGACGTGGCCGGAACACCTCAAACCGTAACCGTCGCGCAATAGGACCTCCTTTATGCACTCCCCTACCACTTCCTCGAAAACAATGAAGCCCAGGAACATTTTGGGTTTCATTGCAGGCTTGGCCACCTTCGCGTTTGCATACGGCTGTCATGCGGCTTCGGGGCAATCAACGTCGATCTCGAACACTCAGAACAGTGAAGTTCACAACTCTTCTCAAGGAGCAAGTCAGACAGAACTCGCCCGCGAGTGGGGATTGACCCCCCAAGAATGGTCCCGTTTTCAAACTGTGATGGAGGGTCCTCGCGGAATCTATTCGCCAGGCCTGGATCCTCTGACAGCACTTGGCATCGAAGCGAAGTCGGAGGAGGAGCGGCGACGCTATGCAGAGCTGCAGGTGCGAGCCGAGCGACAGCGTATCGATAAGGAACTGGCGTACCAAAGGGCCTATGACCAAGCCTTCGCACGTCTTTACCCCAATGAAAAAGTCATCCAACTATCGTCCAACCCTGCATCTGCTCCTGGCTCGGGAGCGTTAACTGCTGTGAAAGGCACTGGACGACTAGCCGTTTTTGTTCAAGACAGTTGCAACGCATGTATTGACCGCGTCAAAGACTTACAAAACCAGAAACAGTCCTTTGATCTGTACTTCGTTGGTAGTCAAGGTGATGACGAAATAATTCGCCGCTGGGCCATCTTGGCTGGAGTCGAACCGGCCAGCGTGAGAAGCCGACAGATCACATTGAATCACGATGCCGGTCGATGGCTTGGCCTTGGACTCGGCGGTGAGCTGCCGGCCGTGGTACGCGAGGTGAATGGACAATGGCAGCGTCTGTAATTCGCGCGGCTTTAACGGGGGGGCTACTGCTCACCGCGGCATTTGCTAACGGTGCCGAGGTTCCGCCACCGGCCTATCAGTTGATTGCCCTGCCTGCCGGCGTTCCGTCCGAGGTGCTGTACTCCGTTGCACTGCAAGAGAGTGGCACCCGACTTCGCGGCCAGATCGTCCCCTGGCCCTGGACGTTGAATGTCGCCGGCGCCGGATATCGCTTTGCGACACGCAGCGATGCTTGCAGAGCGTTGATGATCGCCCTTCAGACCGCAGGCCCAAATAGAGTCGACGTCGGGCTTGGACAAACCAACATCGGTGCCAACGGCCACCGTTATAGCTATCCCTGCGAAGGGCTGGATCCGTACAAAAACCTCTCGGTTACGGCCCACATCCTGGCTGAGCAAAAAGCCAAAGGAGGCGACTGGATCACCGCTGCTGGTCGGTACCACCGCCCTGCCGGAGGCGAACCCGCTGCCCGATACCGACGAGCTTTTGCCAAACACCTCAGCCGGGTCACCGGTATCAACCTGATGGCGAATAATCCATGAATAGATTGCTGCATCTGCCTGTTTTGCTGTCTTTGGCCTCCCCCATGGCAGTGCATGCCACCTCGCTGATTGTTGTTGAAGACCGAGGGGGTGTTTCCGCTCTGCCCTACTACCAGTACTTGGCTCCAGAACCTACTGAGCAGTCAGCACAGTCAGAGAATATTGGTGTGCGTGGGCAAGGCTCGTTTCCAGTGCGCTCTGACCAACTGACACCCGGGCAGGTACAGGGCCGGGTAATCAATGCACCTGGCCTGCAACCATTGTTTCTTGTAGGCGACGATGAAAGCTCCAGAAAGTGGTTATCACAGCGCCGCGATCAGTTACAGCAACTGCAGGCAGTGGGCCTTGTGGTTAACGTGGCCAGCGCCGAGCGGTTTGCCGAAATCCAACGATGGGCAGGAAATCTACAGTTGGTCCCGGCTCCATCAAATGATCTGGCACAGCGCTTGGGAGTCCAGCATTACCCGCTGTTGATCACTGCCACAACGATCCAGCAGTAACCAGGGTATGGCCTCTCTTACGCACATCACCTTGGTCATCAAGCAACCAGATGACCCACGAGCAGGCCAACTGCTTTTTGAACAGGTCACCTATGTCGCCAAGCTCTATGGCGGCACCGTCATCGCCCGCGTACCTGGTGACGAGGTGGAGCTATGTCAGCGGCTAAAAGAACGACTGCCCGAGGCAGTTGAGCAAGCGAGGCAAGAGTTGGCCAATTCATCATCACGCATGAAAGGAGGATCCCGGCCCCATGAAGCTGACCAAGAAGCAACGCTGCGAGCTTCACGCTAAATTCGCGGGCCATTGCGCATACTGCGGTGTGCTGTTGGGTGACCGGTGGCATGCGGACCACATGGAAGCAGTATGGCGAGAACCAGAGAGGGTGGACGGCAAGTACTCCGGTGCCATCATTTTGGGGCGGCCAGAGAACCACGCCATCAGCAACATGATGCCCGCGTGCGTGCCGTGTAATTTGAGCAAGGCAGCGATGCCACTAGAAGTCTGGCGAGAGCGCATTGCTGGACACGTCAACTCCCTTAACAGCTACCACCCCATATACCGCCTGGCCAAGTCCTATGGGCTGATCGCTGAGACAGGCAAGCCAGTCGTTTTCCATTTCGAAACAGTGGGGCCATTGTCCCCTTTCACTCATAGGAAGTGATCCATGACCACCTCCTACACCATTGAGTCGTTACTACGCCCTGCTGTTGAGCTGTACACAGTTTGCGTATGTGCCGCTGCGGCGTTGCTCTGTATTTTCGCGCCCTGGGCGGTTGCTCTGACGCCTTTATTCGGCATGGTTGCCGGTACAGGCTTTCTGGGTCTAGGGTTCGTCCGCCTCAAACAAGCGTTGGTAGTGCTGCGTTACCGGCGCAATATTCGGCGCCTACCCCACTACACCATGACCAGCAAAGACATGCCGGTCAGCAATGAGCGGCTATTCATCGGTAAAGGCTTTCGCTGGACCCAAAAACATACTCAGCGGTTGATGGAGACTTACCTCCCAAAGTACGCCGAGTATGTCGAGCCCACGTCTATCTATACCTTTGCTCGCAGAATTGAGGAGCGTCTGGAGTTCGCACCCTTTCCACTCAAATTGCTGTCAAAGGCTACCTCGTGGGATGTGCCATTTAACCCGGCGCGTCCACTTCCTCCAGTCGGGGGGCTACCGCGCTTACACGGTATAGAGCCGAACGAAGCGGATGTCAGCCTGCCACTGGGTGAGCGGGTTGGACACTCCCTTGTATTGGGGACTACTCGTGTTGGAAAAACCCGCTTGGCAGAGTTGTTTATCACCCAAGACATCAGGCGTACCCGCCGTAGCCCCCGGCGCCGCGTTCATATGGGGCGCCGCGTGCAACCCGTTCATCGAAGCCAGCGCAATGTAGAAATGGACCTGGACCGCGAAGTGGTGATTGTCTTCGATCCTAAAGGCGACGCAGACCTCCTGAAGCGCATGTACATCGAATGCAAGCGCGCAAACCGACTGGAGGAATTCTACGTGTTCCACCTAGGCTGGCCCGATCACTCCGCTCGCTACAACGCCGTCGGCCGGTTTGGTCGGATCTCGGAGGTTGCCACCCGCATTGCCGGCCAACTTTCGGGGGAAGGCAATTCCGCGGCATTCCGGGAATTCGCCTGGCGTTTCGTCAACATCATCGCGCGCGCCCTCGTGGCACTGGGACGTCGGCCGGACTATGAACAGATCCTCAAGCATGTGACAAACATTGACGCGCTGTTTATTGAGTATGCGCAGAAGCACTTTGCTGAAAATGATCCCAAAGCCTGGCAAACCATCGTTGAGCTGGAAGGAAAGATCGATCGTAAGAACCTCAGTTTCGCCATGAAGGATCGACCGCTACGCGTGGTGGCCCTGGACATGTACCTCACTCAGCAACGCATCTCCGACCCAGTGATGGAGGGTCTGCGATCAGCCGTACGCTATGACAAAACCTATTTCGACAAGATCGTGGCCAGCCTTCTGCCATTGCTGGAAAAACTGACCACAGGCCGGATTGCAGAGCTGCTATCTCCCGACTACATGGATCTTGAGGACCCACGACCAATCTTTGACTGGATGCAGATCATCCGCAAACGGGCAGTGGTCTATGTCGGCCTGGACGCTTTATCTGATACAGAGGTAGCTGCAGCGGTGGGCAACTCGATGTTCAGCGACCTGGTGTCAGTTGCGGGTCACATCTATAAGTTTGGCATCGATGATGGCTTGCCCGGGGCCACCGGCGGCAAGGTAGCAATTAACGTACATGCGGACGAATTCAACGAACTGATGGGCGATGAATTCATACCGATGATCAACAAAGGCGGTGGTGCCGGCATGCAGGTCACGGCCTATACCCAAACCATGAGCGATATTGAGGCAAAAATCGGTAACCGGGCTAAAGCTGGCCAAGTCATCGGTAACTTCAACAACCTGTTCATGTTACGTGTACGTGAGACTGCAACCGCCGAGCTGCTGACCAACCAGTTGCCAAAGGTCCAGGTGTTTACCAGTACACCAGCAAGCAGTGCAAACGACGCTATTAACGGCAACACCGCTTTCACCTCTAACACTCACGATCAGATCCAAAGTGTCAGCGTACCGATGATCGAACCGGCGCATGTGGTTGCCCTACCCAAGGGGCAATGCTTTGCCCTGATAGAGGGCGGGAATTTGTGGAAGATTCGTATGCCGTTGCCGGCAAGCGATCCCGATGAAGTGATGCCCAAGGATCTTCAGGCCTTGGTTGAGGGCATGCGTAAAGGATCCGGAACCAGCAGCGACTGGTGGCAAGCACCGGGATATGACGCACTAAGTGAGTCGCTTCCTGATGACTTGGTAGACGACTTCCGCCAGATGGCCAATAACGGAAAAGCCGCATAGGCTTGAAGGAACAGAGCCATGGCCGATATCGCGGAAAAAGCCCAGCAACAGCAGGAAGGTCAAAAAAACTTCCTGGGCATGCTGTTCTCTACCCCTTTTCATTTCTTGGGGGTGATGTTCGGCTCCTTGCTCGGCGCCATCGTCGTTGAATGGCTTTGCATGTACACGTTCTGGCCGGATGCCGGCTGGAAACATGCTCAGCAGATGTTCCAACATGAACTGGGCTGGCTGTCCCAGGATCTGCTGCACAGCGTTGTCATCAAAGAACCGGGGCGTACGGCAACCTGGCTGGCACAAACGGTCTATGACTGGCTGATGGTGAAAACCGGCATGCAGGACAATATAAATGCACTGACACAGTACGCTCGCTCAACATCACCACAACAAACGGGAACCTTGAACCTTCGCTACGAACTCGGTCGGGCGATGATCAAATTCCAGGACTATGGCTTAGCCGCGTTATACACAGTCCTGACCTTCTGTGTGCGAATGGTCATTCTGACGTTGACGATTCCGCTGTTCGCACTGGCGGCGTTCACTGGCTTGGTCGATGGCCTGGTGCGGCGTGATCTACGAAAATTCGGCTCCGGCCGCGAGTCAAGTTACCTGTATCACAAAGCCCGGGGGACGATCATTCCGCTGACCATCGTGCCCTGGACGGTCTACCTGGCCATCCCCATCAGCATCAGCCCCCTTTTGATTCTGTTGCCCTGCGCCGTGCTGTTGGGTGTGTCCGTTTACATCACCGTTTCAAGCTTCAAAAAATACCTTTAGGAGCTGCCCATGCAGTGGACACAAGAACAGCAGCCCATCATCCATTCCACGGCTGACAAGCTACTGGTTCAGGCTTTTGCCGGTACCGGCAAAACCACCACACTGGTGGGCTACGCCACACAACACGCCTCGGTGAAAATGCTCTACCTCTGCTACAACAAATCCGTCGAGCTCGCTGCCAGGGGCCGCTTTCCACGCAGAAACGTGGTGTGTAAGACGGCGCATGGCCTCGCATATGCAGTCTATGGCAGTCAGTACGCCACCAAGCAGACCAATAACTTACGCCTGACGGACATCGCAAGGGCCATCAACACCCAGGACTGGGAGCTCGTGCGGGATGTCCTCAGCACGCTTAACAACTTCATGGCCAGCGCCGATGACGAGTTGGGCCGTGTGCATTTTCCCAGATTCCAGGGGCAACGAATGCTCACAAGTGCCCAGGAACGTTTCCTGAACAATGCTTTAAACGTGGCTAAAACCATCTGGAACCGGATGATCGATCTGCAGGACACAGCAATGTCGATCACCCATGACGCTTACTTGAAGCTGTATCAGCTAAGCAAGCCCGACCTGAGCGAACGATTTAACGCCATTCTGCTCGACGAAGGTCAAGACGTGAACCCAGTTATTGCCGACATAGTAAAAATACAACGGGTCCGCAAGGTGGCAGTCGGCGATCCCCACCAGCAGATCTATCGCTTCCGCGGCGCAGAAGATGCGCTCAACAGCGACTGGATGGCCGACGCCGAACGTCACTACCTGACCCAAAGCTTTCGCTTCGGCCCTGCCGTCGCGCATGTGGCCAACATCATTCTTTTTTACAAGGGTGAGACACGAAAGCTGCAGGGGTTAGGTTGCAATACCCTGGTTAAACGGGCTCTGCCTGAAGAGCTACCGCATCGCACGTTTATCCATCGTACCGTGACCGGCGTCATCGAGAACGCCCTGCAGCTGGTCGCAAGCAACCCCAAGATTTTCTGGGTCGGCGGTATCGACAGCTACTCGCTACGCGATCTGGAAGATTTATACCTATTCAGCCGCAACCGTAACCATGAGGTGCAGAACCGCAGGCTGTTGAGAGATTACCGGGACTTTTCACAGTACGTGGAAATAGCCGAGGTAAGCCAGGATACGGAGATGTTGCGATCGATCAAGATCATTACAGCCTATCCGGACCTGCCCCAGCGGATCCAAACCCTACGTTCCCGCTCTGTAGATAACGAGCTCGACGCCACCGTGACACTCACGACTGGGCACAAGGCCAAGGGGCTGGAGTGGGACTTTGTCAGCCTGTATGACGACTTTAGCGCTGATCCGCTTTCACCCGATATCGATCAAGGTCGTAAAGATGACGAGTTGAATTTGCTGTACGTGGCGGTGACGCGAGGGATGAAGATCCTAGCGTTGAACTCAATGGTGCTTTCTATCATGCAGCGCTATGTCGATGCTCGGACCTCTGCACTCCAACCTCAGAAATCACGCGCTTAGCAACAAACTATTTCAGATTGCTGGCACGCGCTTATTATTGAAACCCTGGTAGCTCTGCACATTGAGGACGTCGCCATGGGCCGTCAGAAATTTGAATACCACACTGAGTTCTCTCCCTTTCAGTACGTTGTCAGAACCAAAAAGCTCTTCATGTTCAAGTCCGAAGAGCCCACCACTGAACCCGACACCCAGGGTTTTCTGGAAGATTCTGAACGTCAAAACCGCCTTGCTCAATTAGGCAGCGAAGGCTGGGAGCTGGTCAGCGTGCAGCCCGTGGTCAAAGGAGAAGTCAAGGTTGGCAATCAAAACGCCCAAGGCTGGGCTTACGGATTCGCCTTGCCCATCGGGTATCTGCTGTTCTTCAAACGCCCTATCCACTGTGATTGATGGTGTCAGTACCGTCAGAAGAAATCCTTACAGTCCTGAATATGGTTTTCTTGCGGCGACCATAGCTTGATCACGGCAAGCTGACGGCATCAGGAATGACTAGAGCCCAGCCGTGATCCAGTACCCGCGTCTCACTGCACTCACTTGCCGACTTGCCTTGCCAGGCCTCATCGCACTTTTTGGATGCGGCCTGCCTGTCTCTCATGCGACCGCTGCTTCAGCCTCCGAACAGGCCAACCTGGACGTGATGATCCGCCAGTTGAATGCCTTAGAGGACACCGCACGTCGTAGCGCTCAAGTGGCCGACGAACCTGGCAAGCGTTACTTCTTCGATTACCAGCGTCTAGCAGGTGATATCGCTCGAATTCGTCATGGGTTGGAGGGCTATCTAACCCCAACCCGAGCCCAGCCTCGTGATCCTGTTGAGCTGTCAGGCCAATACACGACCGAAGGACGCAAGCCATGAGCATGAGCGGCGCTCAGGCTGCTGCGTTTCAAGCGGCAGGAGGATTTCCTGCCTCGACGAGCTACCTGTTTTTCGTCGGCGTCGCTGTAGCCATCATCTTTATGTGGGGCGCCTGGGCTATCTGGAGCTGCTACCGAGGATGGGCCACTGGCAACCTTGATCGAACGATTGCCTCGACCTCGCTCGTCCGCATCCTACTGCTTTGCATGATCCTCACCACATTTGTTCTTAGTTGACCCTATGGGAGATACACCATGACTTCATTCTTAAAACCGGGCCGCATGCTGATCGGGTTGCTTGCTCTCCCCCAACTGGCCATGGCGGCTCTTCCGCAGTCTCAGCCTCCTACCCGGGGGGAAGGCTCTAACCTGATGCAAACCATGCAGAACTACGCCTTTGACGGTTTTACTTTGCTTGGCCTCATCATCTGCGCAGTCATTTTCAGTGGCGTTGCTTGGCATGCCTTCGGCACCTACCACGAAATTCAACTTGGCAAGAAAAAATGGGGAGATCTGGGGGCGACAGCCGCCGTTGGCGTCGCCATCCTCGGTGTCGCCATTTTTCTGGTCACCAAGGCTTCAAATATTCTTTAAAAGAGCCGTGGCCATGACAGAACTCTCAGACGATGGGACCCTGATTTTCCTCCCTGTGCGATTGAACAATCAGCCAGTCATCATGGGCGGCCTTACCGCTGACGAAATGTGGGCCACCTTGGCGTTGAGCACCGGCGCAGGGCTGGTTATCGGTATTCCGGCCGCGATATTGACCCAGATTTGGGCACTTATCATCGGCGCCGCCATGCTCTGTGCTGTCCTAGGGCTGTTTCTTGCCAGTCGTTTCTTGCGTCGGTGGAAACGCGGCCGACCTGATACATGGCTATACCGCCAGATGCAATTGAACATCGCGCGGTTCTTTCCTACCTGGAATAAAGCCCTGCTGATTACTCGTACAGGTGCGTGGACCTGTCATCGAACGGAGGTTCAATGACTTACCGTAAAAAAGTAGACGCCCAACTGGCCCACATTAACAGCCTGCGCATGGTCATTGGTTTTCTCATTGCCCTGGGTCTGTACATGGCTTATGGCTGGCAGAGCGCACCGCGTGACCTAACTGTTCATGTACCTCCAGATCTACGTTCAGGTAGCACCCGTAAGTGGTGGGATATTCCACCGGAGTCGGTATACGCCTTCGGTCTGTACATTTTTCAGCAGATGAACCGTTGGCCCGTTGACGGTGAAACCGACTACGAGGACAACATTACCCGCTTGGAAAGCTACCTGACTCCCAGCTGCAAAGCCTACTTGCAGAAAGATTTCGAGCTACGCCGCAATAGCGGGGAACTGCGCAAACGTGAGCGGGGTGTATTTGAAATTCCAGGCAGAGGCATCGACGATAAGTCTGAGCAACATATTGAACAGCACAGCATCAATGACTGGACCGTCAACCTGGACATCACCGCTGACGAGCACTACGGCGGGGAGCGCGTAAAGCGGGCATTTGCTCGCTATCCGTTAAGAATTATCCGATTCGACGTCGATCCCGAAAAAAACCCATTCGGCTTGGCCTGGGACTGTTATAGCAGTAATCCACAACGCATCGAAGTCTCCGCAGAAACGACCAGAGCAGGAGGCAAATGATGACACGCCGCCTACTGATCATCGGGCTCGTAGCCCTTCACTTCTGCGGGTTGGCCAACGCCGTCGAAATCCTGCGCTGGGATCGTATCCCTATAGCACTGCCCTTGATCGTGGGTCAGGAGCGTATTGTCTTTGTGGACCAAAACGTACGGGTGGGTCTGCCTCGTAACCTCGTCGACAAACTGCGCGTGCAGAGCACCGGTGGTGCCCTCTACCTGTTGGCGAAAGAGCCGATTGAACCGACTCGCTTACAGCTGCAGAACATGAACTCCGGTGAGATCATGCTCGTGGATATCATCGCAACGGTAGGGAAACCAAATCAGGTCGCATCCGAGCCGGCTAAAATTGTAGCCGGGGACAGTCCCGCCCCGCGTTACGGCCAAGTCAACGCCAAACCTACAAGCAACCATTCAACTTCTTCCACGGCCCAAGCCAGCGCTCAAGCCGAGGAGGATGAGGACGCGCCGAAACCGCGTCGTGAGACCCCTCTTCCGGTGGTCATGACGCGCTATGCCGCACAGATGCTTTACGCGCCCCTACGCACCGTTGAGCCCGTGGAGGGGATTGCTCAGATCAATCTGAAGCGCGGTTTGGACCTCACCACCCTAATGCCGATATTGCCGGTCGAAGCCTCTGCGTTGGGGTCGTGGCGGTTAGACGAGTATTGGGTCACGGCGGTGAAGCTACGTAACACAAGCGCCCAAAACCTCACATTGGATCCGCGTGACCTGATGGGTGACTTTGTCACCGCGACTTTTCAGCATCCCTACCTTGGCGCCAAAGGTGATTCCAGCGACACCTCGACGGTCTACTTGGTGACCCGTGGTCATGGTCTAGCCGAATCGTTATTGCCGGCCGCCATCAGCCAGATCGATCCGAAGGGAGGCCGTCGTGAAGAGTAATCCACTTGTTAAATACCTGGTCATACCGTTCGCGATCCTGGCGATATACGTAGTGGTCAAATTATTCAATCGCGAAAGTGCCGACCAACAGGTTCATGCGCCGGAAACGGTTGTACTTAGTACGAAGGAGGCTAAAAAGCTTGGGGTTGACGGAGATACACCCAGCGACACATTGCGCACCATTGTCGTGGAAAGCAGACAACTCAAGGACCAAGTCTCCAATGCTTTGAAGAACAATGACGAACTAAAGCAACAGAACATCGAGCTGCAAAAACGCCTGCAGAACATCGACCTCAACGTCGATAACAAACTGCAGAACGTTCAGCAAACGATGAAGCAGGAGGCGCAACAACAGAGCCAAACCCTCTTGGACACACTGCAGCAGCAGTACAATACCCTGAGCAGCAAATCGGGCAGTGGCAATGAGTCTGGATCTGATTTGCCGATCGGCTTCGGCGTTCAGCCAGGTGACGGTCAAGGCTTCAAAGGCGGACCTGGCGCGGACGTTGTTTGGATAGAGCCGCAGGACGCAACGCCGGTCGATGTCAACGGCAAGCCCATCGCTGCAGGGACAAATCAAACGGCAAGCGGCTTCAACTTCCCGACCTCTTTTGGCGAGTCCGTGGACCGAGGACAAAATGCACTGCGCACGGGCGCTCAAAGTGTTGCGAATGAAATCTCGCCACAGGAGGCCCGCAAACAGGTGCGCAAGGTCTACACCTTGCCGCAGAACTCGACATTGATGGGTTCGGTGGCCATGTCCGCGCTGATCGGCCGGGTGCCCATTGACGGCACTGTCAACGACCCCTACCCGTTCAAGGTATTGATCGGGCCGGACAATCTCACGGCCAACGGCATCGACTTGCCCGACGTCGCCGGCGCGGTGGCCAGCGGAACGGCTTCCGGCGATTGGACCCTGTCTTGCGTACGCGGTCAGATCAAAAGCCTGACGTTCGTCTTCAATGACGGCACTGTGCGCACGCTGCCACAACCTCAGGAAGAAACGAATAGCAGTCAAAATAGTAACAATCAGAACAATGGCAACCAAACCACCATTCAGGGTGGCCTGGGCTGGATAAGCGATGCCTATGGCATTCCTTGTATCAGTGGCGACCGCAAAAGCAACGCCTCGCAATACATTGGCTCGCAGGTACTGATTACCGCCGCCGGCGCAGGTGCTGCCTCCCTCATCAAGTCAGATGGAAACAGCGGCTCTTTTATAAACCCTCAGTCCGGGACCATCGGTTCTGTCGGCGGCTCGGGCAGTGAAGCCATGGGCAAAATTATTGGCCAGGGCGTCAATGACGTCTCCAGCTGGGTCAACAAACTCTACGGGCAAGCCTTCGCAGCGGTGTATGTACAACCCGGGGCAAAGATAGCTGTGCACCTGGACCAGCAACTGACCATCGATTACGAACTCAATGGCCGCAAGGTCAACTATCGCTCAGGAGCCCGTCATGTTTCGACTGCGCTTGACTAATCATGGCTTAAAACTAGGTGCATACCTGGCCATCGCCCTACTCGCCTCGGCCTGTTCCACCAACAAAGACGAATTGCTCCCCCATGGGGACCGCACAATGATGGACGTTTGGGATCAAGGCTCCAGCGGCTCAAGCAGCTCGAGCAGCCGCCAATTGCTCGATGCACGCCAAGATCTTCGTCGGCCTCTGGAGACGAGGGAAACAGACAACACCATGTTCACACGTACCGCACAAAACGAGATCTACAGCCAATTTAAACGCCTACCCAATCCCGACCTGGTGATGTACGTCTTTCCTCATTTAGCGGGTTCAGACCCGGCACCGATCCCAGGCTACACCACGGTGTTTCCGCTGTATCAGCGGGTGCAATACGCCATGCCTGGCGAACGCACGGAGGCATATTGATGGGTTTTTTTGAACGATTCAAAACGCGACGGGCGACAGAGCGTGTGGAACCTGGCGTAACACCAGGTTCGCCGTTATCTGACGATGTGCAGGGACCAGCAACCGAGACGTTTGAGGCTGCTACAGAGCGTTACTACGAACGCCTTGCTGCCATGGGTATTCCCTCGCCGAGCGATTGGCGTAACCCAAAGAAAAAGCCAGCCACAACCGCTGATGCTGACCGTCTATACCACGTCAACCCCTCCTTCGTAGACCTACTGCCGTGGGTAGATTACCTGCCTGCAGAAAAAGCCATGCTATTGGAAGACGGCGTGTCTCGTGCTGCCTTTTTTGAGCTGACACCGATTGGTACTGAAGGTCGGGATCCCGAATGGTTACGCAAGGCCCGCGACGCCCTGGAAAACGCCCTCCAGGACTCCTTCGACGAGCTTGAAACCTCACCCTGGGTGGTTCAGCTCTATGCCCAGGACGAAACCAGCTGGGACGATTACCTTCAGCAACTGCATGACTACGTTCAACCACGCGCACAAGGCAGTGCATTCACCGAGCTTTATTTGAAGCTGATGAAGCAACACCTGGAATCCATCTCCAAACCAGGCGGGCTGTTTGAAGACACCAAGGTCAGCCAACTGCCCTGGAGGGGCCAACAGCGCCGCGTCCGTGTTGTTGTCTACCGCCGTACCCAAGGCGCGCAAGCGGATGTGCGAGGCCAGGCACCAGGTCCTTACCTGAAAATCATCTGCGATCGCTTGGTGGGCGGCTTGGCGAACGCCGGCATTAAAACCCATCGCATGGATGGCCACGCCATTCGCCATTGGCTGATTCATTGGTTCAATCCACGTCCCGATCATCTTGGCCCTGCCGATGCAGATATTCGCCGCTTCTACGAATTGGTGTGCAAGCAAGCACCTGGTGCTGCAGAGGGCGAGCTGCCGCTCGCCAGCGGCACTGACTTCTCGCAAAACCTGTTTTATCGCGAACCACTGTCAGATATAGAGAAAGGTCTGTGGTATTTCGACGGCCTTCCCCATCAGGTGGTGATGCTTGACCGCTTGAGGGATGCTCCCAAGACCGGGCACTTAACCGGTGAAACCCGAAAGGGCGGTGATGCGCTCAACGCACTGTTCGACAAAATGCCAGAGGACACCATTCTCTGTATCACTCTCGTGATCACCCCGCAGGACATTCTCGAAGGGCATCTGGAACAGCTTTCACGCAAGGCAGTTGGAGACACTCAGGCCTCGATCCTGACACGCGAAGACGTCGCCACCGCCCGTCAGTTGCTCGGGCGCAAGCACAAGCTGTACAGAGGTAGCGTAGCGTTTTACCTGCGGGGTAAAGATGATGCCCAGCTGCACGAACGCAGTTTGCAACTCAGCAGCGCATTGCTGGGTGCGGGCATGGAGCCGGTGGAACCTCGGGATGAAGTGGCACCGCTGAACTCCTACCTTAGATGGCTACCCGGCAACTTCGACCCCAATGCGCGCAAAGCACTGGAGTGGTACGCACAACTGATGTTCGCCCAACACATTGCGAACCTGGCCCCCGTCTGGGGTAGGTCGACCGGAACCGGGCACCCGGGTATTACCCTGTTTAACCGTGGGGGAGCGCCGATAACCTTCGACCCGCTGAACAAGCTGGACCGGCAGATGAACGCGCATTTGTTCATTTTCGGGCCTACGGGTTCAGGTAAATCGGCCAGCGCGACAAACATCCTTAGCCAAATCATCGCCATCTATCGGCCACGTCTATTCATTGTGGAGGCTGGCAACAGCTTCGGCTTACTCGGTGATTTCGCCAAAAAGTTGGGTTTGACGGTAAACCGGGTTCGACTTGCACCTGGATCGGGTGTCAGCCTCGCGCCATTCGCTGATGCCGTGAAGCTCATCGAACCCAGCCAAAACGTGAAGATTATCCAAGCTGATGATCTTGAGGCGTCGGACGAACATCTGACTAGCCAGACCGAGGATGAACAACGCGACATCCTGGGCGAGATGGAAATTGCGGCCAGGCTGATGATCACCGGTGGTGAAGAAAAAGAGGATGCCCGTCTTACTCGTGCCGACCGTAGCGCCATCCGCCAATGCATACTGAATGCAGCGAAAAAATGCGTGACGGAGCAACGTATCGTTCTGCCGGAAGATATCCGTGAAGCGCTGCGAGAAATGGGACTCGAGCCCGGTATTCCAGACGCCCGAAGCTCACGATTCTTGGAGATGGCGGAAGCCTTGTCCATGTTCTGTATGGGCACCGAAGGCGACATGTTCAACCGTCCTGGCACCCCATGGCCAGAAGCGGACATTACCATTGTCGACCTTGCCACCTATGCGCGAGAAGGCTATAGCGCACAGATGGCCATCGCTTATATTTCCCTGCTCAACACGGTCAACAACATTGCCGAGCGTGACCAGTTTAAAGGCCGTCCGCTGATCTGCTTCACCGACGAAGGCCACATCCAGTTGAAGGTCCCACTCCTATCCCCCTACTCCGTCAAGATTACCAAAATGTGGCGAAAGCTCGGCGCCTGGTTCTGGATGGCCACCCAGAACGTTGACGACGTGCCGCCAGAGGCCTCAGCCCTGCTCAACATGATCGAGTGGTGGATGTGCTTAAACATGCCGCCTGATGAGGTGGAGAAGATCGCGCGGTTTCGTGAACTGACTCCTGCACAGAAGTCGATGATGCTGTCAGCGCGTAAAGAAAGCGGCAAATTCACCGAGGGCGTCGTGTTGTCCAAAAGCATGGAAATGTTATTCCGGGCGGTACCACCGAGTTTGTATCTGGCCCTGGCCATGACCGAGCCGGAAGAGAAAAAGCAACGCTTCGACATCATGCAAGCCAAAGGCTGCAGCGAGCTGGATGCGGCCATTGAAGTTGCTGCAACGCTTGACCGCTATCGCGGTATCGAACCTCACATCATTACTTTCCCCGAGCAAGTCACGGCCTTGGAGCGCCAAGCATGAGAGCATTGAATTCCCTGACCCAGAACCTTATAGAAAGTCTGACCCAGCTGCTTGAACAACCGGGTGAAGACGCCCTTCAAACCCTTGAGGTGTGTGCCCCCGTTTTGATAGAGCAACTGCAACAGGTTTTGGTTCGTGCGGTGGATCGTCGTGACATCGAGTCCCAACTTCACGCGGTGTTAGCCAATTGGCTGCTACAGCACCCACAACCCGAGAATGCTGAGAACGCTCTTCTTGAGGCCCTTCGTAAACAAGCGCTGCTTTCATCGAAGCCAGCAGAGGCTCGGGCATGATAGGCCTTCGCAAATATTGGTTGATGCTGGGGTGCGTTTTGGCAGGCACATCGATGGCCTGCTTAGCCCTCACTCGAAGTGAGATACCATCCCCGCACAACACAGGCCCGTGGTTGTTTGGTCCTTCCAAAGCACGCTGGACTGTGACTGAGTTCGCGGATCTGGAGTGCCCCTACTGCAAGACGTACACACCTGCGTTGAAAACCTGGATACAGCAGCAGAAGGATGTAAACCTGCAGTGGCATCATCTGCCACTGGATGTGCACGGTCCGACCGCATTACACGAAGCCAAGCTCGCTGAATGTGCGGGGGCGCTTGGTGGCGCACCTGCCTTCTGGCAAGCCATTGACCAGATTTTTGACCGGACCCGTAGCAACGGTGAGGGTTTCAATGGGCATCTGAACGTCGTTGATGTTACTTACCAGGACTTATTGTCCTGTGCAGCTACCGACAAAGTGATCGCCCGGCATGTTGGCCAACAGGTCGAGGAGGCCCTCAAAGCGGGCATTACGGCAACTCCTACTGTGATAATTAAAGACAACACGACTGGCAGCTCCGTAAAGCTTGAGGGACCAGCTGACGGGGTATTGTTATTATCAGCTCGTGATTGGCTGGCTCAAAAAAAGAGCTGCGACGCTCTGCAAAAGTCGAACGTTAAATCACTTAGCCATTGTCATTAAATGAGCTTGCATTCCATTCATACATTTTCATGCCCGGCATGTCCTACGCGTGGGCCGAAAGAGACAGCGCAAATACGGTGTTTGCAACTGCAATCAGGGTCAGTTTCATACGACTTTTTCTTGAGGATTGATGGGCTCAACTGAGAGGTGCCGGCGACGCATCAGTCGATAGGCTGCCGGAATGACAAACAGCGACAGCAAGGGCGCGGTAATCATGCCTCCAACCATGGGTGCCGCAATTCGGCTCATCACCTCGCTGCCGGTCCCGCTGCCCAGCAAAATGGGTAACAAGCCAGCAATGATGACAGCCACAGTCATGGCTTTGGGCCGAACGCGCTGGACAGCGCCTTCACGAATCGCGGCCATCAGCCCGTGCTCGGTCCTATCGCCGAGGTCTTCACGCTCAGCCCAGGCGTTCTTCAGATAAAGCAGCATAATTACGCCAAATTCGGCAGAAACACCGGCCAAAGCGATAAAGCCGACACCAGTGGCGACCGACAGGTTGAATCCCAATAGATAGAGAAACCATACCCCACCAGTCAGTGCGAATGGCAGAGTGGCCATGATCAGCAAGGCCTCATCGAAGCGAGCAAAGGTTAAATAAAGCAGCACGAAGATGATCAACAGCGTGGCAGGCACCACCAGCTTGAGTCGTGCGTTGGCCCTTTCGAGAAATTCGAACTGTCCTGCGTAGCTCAGGCTCATACCAGGCTGCAACTTAACCTGCTCGCTGACGACCCGTCGTAGATCGGCGACTACCGAAGCAATATCCCGTCCCCGCACGTCGATATACACCCAGCCTGAAGGTCGGGCGTTCTCACTCTTAAGCATCGGCGGACCATCGCTGACCTTGATCTTCGCAACGGTGCCAAGAGTGATCTGGCTGCCTAGAGGGGTATAGATAGGTAACTGCTCCAGAGCGCCGAGTGAATCCCGCCACTCACGAGGGTAACGTACGTTAATTGGGAAACGAGCCAACCCTTCAATCGTCTCCCCGACGTTTTCACCGCCGATTGCGCCGGCCACGATCGATTGCACATCGGCAATATTTAACCCATAGCGGGCCGCAGCTTTACGATCGATATCCACATCAATATAGCGGCCACCGGTCAGTCGTTCGGCCAACGCTGAACTCACACCTGAGACATCCTTGGCAACACGTTCGATGGCTTGGGTGACGGCATCGATCTCCGTCAGGTTGGTACCGGCAACCTTCACACCAATAGGGCTTTTTATGCCAGTGGCCAGCATGTCGATGCGGTTACGAATCGGCGGTATCCAGATGTTGGTCAATCCTGGGACACGCACCGCTTGGTCTAGCTCCTCAACGAGCTTTTCCTGGGTCATGCCTGGGCGCCACTGTTCGTGTGGTTTGAATTGGATGGTGGTTTCGAACATTTCCAAAGGTGCTGGGTCAGTCGCGGTTTCAGCGCGGCCGGCTTTGCCGAAAACGTGTTCGACCTCTGGAACTGTCTTTATCAGACGGTCAGTCTGTTGAAGCAGTTGCGCGGCCTTCTGCGCCGATAATCCAGGCAGAGCTGATGGCATATAGAGCAGGTCCCCTTCGTCCAGCGGGGGAAGAAACTCACCACCCAGACGAGAGATCGGCCACAACGCGCTGACAAAGACTAGCAACGCAACCAGCAGCGTTATTTTAGGTCGATGTAATACGGCGTCCAGAGCGGGTTCGTAGATCCGGATCAACCAGCGATTTAGCGGATTCTGCTGCTCATTGGGAATTCGTCCACGAATCCAATACCCCATCAACACCGGTACGAGAGTTACCGACAGTCCAGCCGCTGCGGCCATAGCGTAGGTTTTGGTGAACGCCAATGGACCGAATAGACGTCCTTCCTGAGCCTCCAGCGTGAACACCGGAATGAACGACAGGGTGATGATCAGCAGACAGAAGAACAATGCAGGTCCTACCTCGGCAGCCGCTTCAGTCATCACGTGCCAATGACGTTCACCTTTCAGTTCCTCCCCAGGATTGGCCACGTGCCAAGCCTCGACCTTCTTGTGGGCATTTTCAATCATCACCACGGCAGCGTCGACCATAGCGCCGATGGCGATGGCAATCCCGCCAAGGGACATGATGTTGGCGTTGATACCCTGATAGCGCATCACGATGAAGGCGATCAGCACCCCAACCGGCAGGGAAATGATTGCCACCAGAGATGAACGCAGGTGCCAGAGAAAGATTCCGCAGACCAACGCGACGACGATGAACTCTTCGATCAGCTTGTGGCTGAGGTTTTCCACGGCACGATCAATCAACTTGCTGCGGTCGTAGGTGGTGACGATTTCAACCCCCGCCGGCAGACTGCTTTTCAGCTCGTCGAGTTTGGTTTTGACCGCCGCAATGGTTTCACGAGCATTCTTCCCGCTGCGCAGAATCACCACGCCGCCGACGGTCTCACCTTCACCGTCGAGTTCGGTAATGCCTCGACGCATCTCAGGCCCTAACTGAATCGTGGCAACATCGCCCAACGTGACCGGCACACTGCCCGCGCCCAGTTTGAGCGGGATGGCGCGAAAGTCATTGAGCGTCTTTAGGTAGCCGGAAGCTCGTACGATGAACTCTGTCTCCGCCATTTCCAGCACGGCTCCACCGGTTTCCTGATTGGCTTTGCCGATCGCCTCGGTCACCTCAGACTGCGTGATACCCAAGTTCGCCAACTTTAGCGGATCGAGCTGGACCTGATACTGTTTGACCATGCCACCTACGGTGGCAACTTCCGCAACGTTCGGCAGCGTCTTGAGCTCGAATTTGAGAAACCAGTCCTGTAGGGCTCGCAGTTGCGCCAGATCGTGCCCACCGCTGCGATCAACCAACGCGTACTGGAAAATCCAGCCAACGCCAGTGGCATCAGGTCCTAAGGCTGGCTTAGCACTGGCTGGTAGGCGGCTTTGTATCTGGCTCAGGTATTCCAACACCCGCGAGCGGGCCCAGTACAAGTCAGTTCCGTCTTCGAACAGCACATAAACGAAGCTGTCGCCAAAGAAGGAGTAACCGCGCACAGTCTTGGCCCCAGGTACCGAGAGCATGGTGGTTGCCAGTGGATAGGTCACCTGGTTTTCGACGATCTGTGGGGCTTGGCCTGGGTAAGGTGTACGGATAATTACCTGAACATCCGACAGGTCTGGCAATGCATCGATGGGCGTACTTTGAACCGCCCAGATCCCCCATGCCGTGACGAACAGCGTCGCCAGCAACACAAGAAAGCGGTTGGCCACCGACCAGCGAATAAGGGCCGCAATCATGGCTGGCCCCCAGAGCGTTCCAGACGTTCAACACGCAGACCATCGTCCGTCTGGCTAACAGCGATCCGAACCTTGTCGCCCGTTTTTAGGCCCTTCATCAGAGCAGGAGTGGCGAGAGGGAAAGTCATCGTCATGCCTGGCATACCCAATGTCTTGAAGGGACCGTGGGCGAGCGTGACTTCTTTGTCGTTGATCTCAACGATCTGACCATCGGCCTCATGCAAAGCGCCAACGGGCATAGTAGATGGCGAAACGTCCAATGAGCTTGCGACAACGCCCTTGAGACTGGCCTCCGAGTCGAGCAGGAACTGGCCAGAGGTCACCACTTTCTGCCCCTCTTCCAAGCCTTTCAATATCGCCGTCTTGCCATCGTTATCCTGGCCTAGCTGCACCTCCACCGGGCGATATCGACCAGCGTCTTCAGAGAGCATGACCAACGCACGTCGACCGGTACGAATGACGGCCTCGCTCGGCACCCACAGAACACTTTGCTCCGTTGAACGATTGAGGCTTACCTGTGCGGTCAAACCTGGTCTGAGTCGGCCATCTGGATTGGGTAACTCAACTCGAACGCGAAGTGTGCGACTGTCCGAACTGGTTTCCGGAAGAATCGCACTGACGACGCCCTTGAGCACAACTCCAGGGAATGCGGATAAACGCGCTTCAGCTGCTTGCCCTACTACGATTGACCCAGCTTCCGCCTCTGGTACAGCCACGGCCAGCCAGACACTGCTCAAACCATTAACACGAGCCAACGTCTCGCCTGCGGCCACCGTCATACCTTCACGCACACTCAGCTCTTGAAGCACACCACCAATAGGGCTGGTCAGCGTCAGGTTCGATTGAACTTTGCCAGTGCGCTCAACTTGAGCAATTAACGTAAGTGGCATTCCGGTTAGCCGCAGTCGCTGCCGGGCCGCTGTCAGCAAGCCAGCATCGCCACTACGCTTGAGGGCGAGAAATTCCTCCTGAGCAGCTGCCCACTCCGGCACCAAGATATCTGCCAAGGCGGCATTCGCTTTCAGCACATCACCAGGTGCGTGGGCATACACACGCTCGACAAAACCCGCTGTACGGGCCTGAATGACTGCAACGTCCCGTTCGTTGAAGGCCAGCACACCTACCACGTTCAGTGTCGAGGCAAATACGCCTCGACTGACACTAGCCAGTCGCACACCAAGGTTCTGAGTCAGGCTTGGATCAATTCGAATGGCAGCGCTGTCCCCCTTGGTATCTGCGTATTGAGGGATCATCTGCATGTCCATGAAGGGTGACTTACCCGGTTTATCGAATTTCTGTTGTGGGTACATGGGATCATACCAATACAGAACTTTTCGATCGGCAGAGGCTTTGGGTTCATGATCCGGTACGACACCAGCTACTCCGCTCATTCGCGGTTGGGCTAACCAGTAACCCCCGGCAACACCCAAGGCAATCGAGATGCCGATGATTAAAGTCCCTTTCCATAATTTAAAAATCATTGAGCGGACTCCCCGTAAGAGAAATACAGGCGAGCGCTGGTCAGGGCACGTTGCTCTTCAACGTCAACCTGCTTGAGACGGGCTTCGATGAGTTCGCGTCGGGCGGCAACAACCGAGTTCAAATCACCCTTGCCGGAGCGGTAGCTGGCCATCGTGAGTTCGACCTTTTCTTTAGCCAACGGCAACAAGCTTTCCTGATTACGGCTGACTGCACGATTGAGGCGCTCGTAGTCAGCCAACTCATCCTCCAGTTGCTGGGTATGCTCGCGTGACAGGGCTTCGCGCTCAGCCTCAAGCTGGTTTAGTTCGGCGTGCTTGGCCGCAATCTTGGGGTTTTGCCGAGAGTTAGGGAACAGCGGGAGATCCCATGAAAACTGCACGCTGACCATGTCACCGAATTGTTGGCCTCGGTGCTGATAATCGAATTCCCAGCTCCAGTCAGACTGCTTTTCCGCCTCAGCTTCACGGATCTTGGCTTGTGCTTCACGGGTCATCGGCACAAAAGCCGCTAATTCGGGGTGATGTTGCAGCTTATGGGAGTAACCTGAGGTCTCAATAGGCCAATCAGGCAAACCGCCTACCGGTTTGTCATCGGCGGCAGGGCCAATCCAGCGCTTGAGGGCGGCCCGGGCCTGTGCACGTTGACGAACTAAATCATCCTGCTGCTCAGCCAGTTGAGCAGCTTCCTGTTTAGGTGTCACCGCATCGGCGGGTTGGGCTCGGCCACCCGCAATCTGAGCTCTGACGGTATCGGTCAGAAGACGGTTTTCTTTGTAGAAGTCCTGGAACAACGCATCTTTACGCTCAACCGAGTAGCTTCTGATCCAGGCTAATGCCGTGGACTGTCGGACGTTCAGACGCGCCACTCGACGCTCGGCTGACGCTCGATCAACAGCCGCATCCGCGACCTCGATACGTGCTTTGCGCTTGTCGCTGTTGGGCATCTCCTGCCTAATCCCGACCACTTGCATGGTCATGAAGTCCTGGTCGATGCTCCATCTGTCGGGTCCACCAATGGGGTAGTTCTGCACGCCCAGCAGTAGCTTGGGATCGGGTAGTTCGCCGGCGGGAATGGCCGCGCTAGTGGCTGCTTGAATTTTGGCGTCTTGTGCGGTCAACGATGGTGCATTGTTTTCGGCCAGACGCAGCGCTTCATCGAATGTCAATGCGCTAGCGAAGCTCGGCAATGCAAGTACGCTTGCCGCCAGGCCGGCCAGGAAGGACCAACCTGTGCAACAGCACTTGGAGTTCATGTTCACGATTCCTGTGATGATCCACCGCGCGCTTCATAAGACATGCGCGCAGATATGCCATCCCGCTAACGCGGAATGAGGCTCAGTGTGGTACAGGAATCAAGTACGTGGGGGTCGCCATACCCCTGAAGAGGTTTGTACGAGCGGGAAATGGCTGGAGAATGATAGAATGAGAGGACTGGACAGGGTGATAGGAGGCTTGATGATCGATACTTGCAACATGCCGCCAGTTTTGCATTCCTGACCGGGCTTACAAGGTTTGCCATGCTCGGTGGGACTTTTCATGTCGTGGCAGCAGTCTTGCCCCATACCATCCATCATCGCCATGCCCATGGTTTTCATCGGGCATGGTTCAATCGATGTCTGAACACCCGCCATCCCGCTGAGGGGAAGCGCCAAGCTAATCAGGAAAATTAGGCAAAACCGCAGGTAGCGTTTCATGAGCTGGAGTGTAGACGGTGCAAATGGCCCTTACAATTCACCCTTGAGACTCCTTAGTCGGCCATCACCAACCGCTATGCCGCGCTCATTTCCATGACCGGGCTTAAAGTACCTAACCATGCGACTAGACAAATAATGATGACTGCCATTGAAAATTCGAGCTTCATGCTACGGCGCAAGGCATTGACCGCGACAGCATAGTCTCCATTTCGAACAGAACGTTCCAAGAGCGGGCTTAGGTGAAAACGGTTGAGCGTCGCTAATACGATCATCCCGGCAAAGAGCAGGACCTTCAAAAATAGCAACTCGCCATAAGTGCTGAGCATCACCTCATCGAGATTTGGCCCAACGATAAATAGGTAGTTCGCCACTCCCGTAATGCTGATGATCACTACAATCACCGCGCCGGCCGATTCAAACCCTGTCAGTACCCGAGCAAGAATTCGTGCTTCTCGCTCACCTTTCAGTGATTTCAAACGCAGCAGCAGGGCAAATGCCGCTAGCGCACCCAACCAACCGCCTGCGGCCAAAAGATGGAAGATATCGCTAATAAAGTGCCAGTAGCGACGGCTCCCCTCGTCCATTGCTCCGTGCCCTGTCCATGCCAGCGTCGCTAGCGCAATCGCGCCACAGACAGTGACAATCCAAAGACTCAGTGTTGGAAAGCGCTTGTTCAGGGAAACGCCAATAATGGCCGTCACCAACGCCCCTATTCGGACCATCCAGGTCAAACCGACGTCAGTCCCCATGAGAACCATTTGAAAGATATGGTGATGTAGCTCCATGAAACCCGACACGCCACTCATTGCTTTCGCAAGTAACAACATGGCGGCAAGGGACAGAGCTACACCTACAGCAGAAGTACTGTAAAGAAGCGACTCAAAATTCAAAACTGTTCCCGATATTCTTTCTTTTCCCCTGAGGCTATAAAGACCAAAAATTGCCAGTCCAAATAACAGCATCAGGTCGAAATAAAGAGCAAAGCGAACAACGATATTTAATGAGTCGCTCATGAATCATTTCACTTTGAAAGAAAAGTTGCCGGTAATCGGGTGAGTGTCCGAGGAAACGGCACGCCATTCGACTTTGTAAGTACCCGTGGTCAATGGCGATGCGGGTGTAATAACCATCGTCTTCGGATCACCGCCACCTGCCACGTTAGCTTTTACGCCCATAGGTGAATTCGGCATACCAGGCATATCGGTCATAATCAGCTTTGCACCAGAGAACTGAGTCGTTAGATTCTCAGAAAAGTGCAGTTCGATTTTAGACGGAGCCGCCGCATCCGATCCTTCAGCGGGAGTAGAAGAAACCAGCTTTGGATGCGCCTGAGCAACTGCACTCAGAAGCAAACCCGCAGTCAGCGCAACAGCTACGGTGGTAGTTTTAAGGAATGACATGCAAGACTCCTGACAGCAAAAGCTGTTGGTTCTAGGTTTTTAGGGAATATCTAGTTTTTTACTTTTTGACGCTCGTTAAAACCACTGACGAATACCTAGCAAATTCCGTGTTCTAGGGCCGGCTGGACAGGGAGGAATCACAAGATTTCCAACGTCACAGTGCGAGTACACGATGCCACATGAACGCAAACTGTTCGATTACATTTCAGTCAGCTTGGGGCGGGTTTTTGGCACTGATCTGCCCGGATACGGCGCCAAATACGCGACTTTCTTTGGAACGCTCCAAGAGTTTTCTCTCATCCAAAAACGATCCTATTGAGCTAACCACATGTTGCCTGCATACATATGAACAAGGTGTCTTAGACCTTTCTTGCATCAGCACATGGGAGTTCAATATGAAAGGCTGTTATTCCGTTTAACGACGTACACCATATTTTTCCGTCATGCGCTTCAATGATAGATCGAGTAATCGATAAACCTAGCCCTGCATTACTTGGACTTCCTTCTCTGCGAGCTGGGTCCACGCGATAAAATCGATCAAACAGCTTTTCAAGATGCTCGGACGCAATGGGCTCTCCCGGGTTCTCCACAGAGACTGATATTGAAGTTCCTTTCTGCCGAATATCGACAGTAATACACTTTCCTTCGGGGGTGTACCGGAGCGCATTTGAGAGCAGATTAGAGATGGCCCTGTCGAGCATGAGTACGTCACCTCGGACGCTACCCCTGCCTGTGACCTTCAGGTCGATCCCTCGCTCATCAGCCAGCAAACGGTAGTACTCGAGTAATTTCTCTACTACTGCTACCAGGTCAATCGGTTTGTTTTCATGTGTAATTAGACCGTTATCTGATTTCGCTAGAAAAAGCATGTCATCAATCATACGTCCCATACGTTTCAAGTCATCAAGATTTGAGTACAGATTGTCCTCGTAGTCCTCAATATTTCTTTTTCTAGATAAAATCACTTCAGTGTGAGTCATCAAATTGCTAACGGGTGTCCGTAATTCGTGAGCAATGTCCGCAGAGAAGTTCGATAAACGAACAAACGCATCGTCCAGTCTAGATAACATTGCGTTGAACGAGAGCACCATCTGCTGGAGCTCTTGGGGAACGGGACCTAATGGAATACGCTCTTTGAGCGATTTAGCTGACATCGAAGCTGCTACCTGAGTGACTAGGCGAATAGGTCGTAGTCCACTACGCGCTACCATCCAGCCCAGTGCAGCACTGACCAGCGCGCTTATCACCAGTCCTATCCAAAACCATCGTTCAAGCGTCTCGAAGAAGGCCATATGTTGAGTAACATCAAAGATCAACATCACTGTCAATGGCTTGTCCTGCCCCGTCACTATGGCTTGCGCCGTCACGCCTCGAAATATCTGCTCCTGGTCTCGCCACTCCCAGACATTGCTGTTTGTGACCGTTCGGAAGTCTTCAGGAACTACGATCGGACCTGGGTCAGCAAACAGGAGCTTACCGTCACCATCGATGATAAGAGCTGTCAAATCACGATGAGCACCAAGCAGTGCCTCCAGCTCAGGCTTAACATCACTGAATTGATCAATGCTGTTCAACCCAGTCAAAATTCTTTGCGTCGAGTGAAGCTTTTCGTTCAGCGCCTGCTGATCCAGCATCTTGAAATGATGCCGGCTGAGGTTGTTAAAACTGAGTCCAGCGACGGTGAGCACAGCCGTTACAGCTAGCATGAACATCAGGCTCATGCGCGTAGTCAGGGACATTCGCTTCATTCCGACCCCGTCCCCGAATCCGGCGCATCCAGCATGTACCCCATGCCTCGAGAGGTGTGGATAAGCTTGACCTCAAAATCATCATCAATCTTTGCTCTGAGCCTCCTGACAGCAACCTCGATGACGTTAGTATCGCTGTCAAAGTTCATGTCCCAGACCTGGGAAGCAATAAGCGACTTGGGCAGAACCTCACCTCGACGACGGAGCAGCAATTCGAGCAACGCAAACTCTTTGGCCGTTAGATCTATACGTTTGCCTGCGCGGATAACCCTGCGTTTGAGGAGGTCCACCTCCAAATCAGCCAATTTCATATGGGTTTGGGAGGGGGCAGTGGTACCTCTACGCAGCAGCGTTCTGACGCGAGCCAGCAATTCAGAAAATGCGAAGGGTTTGATCAGGTAATCGTCAGCCCCCAGCTCAAGTCCTTTTACCCGATCCTCAACTCGGTCTCGCGCCGTGAGGAAAAGCACAGGGACATTTTTTCCGGATGCTCTCACTTTCTGAAGTACTTCCCAGCCATCCAGCCCAGGCATCATCACATCGAGAATCAGCAGGTCATACGCCTCGCTCAAGGCGTGCTGAAGCGCGTCTTTGCCATTGGTAAAACGATCAACATTGAACCCCGCCTCGGTGAGTCCTTGCTGCAAATAAATACCTATTTTGGGTTCGTCTTCCGCAACCAGAAGTCTCATGGGGATGGCTCTCGAATAATTGTGAGGCTGAGTCTGCAATGAAATGCCTCTGCCAACCAGCAACTGACAGAAAAGTAATATTGGCTTCAGGTAGATGTCAGCGAGTGCTGTCTAGGGTTCGAGCATGAGTACTTTCTGGTGCTCGACCGACTCTTAACCATGAAAGCTAGAGGAGCCGGAAAACAAATCAAAAAGGAGCTTCCTCATGAACCGTTTAAAAGTCCTATTCTTTGCTAGTTCGATACTCATCTCAGCATCTGCGTTGGCTGAAGGTGGTGCAGATCGGATTATGGAGCGCATGGAAAGCCTGCGCGATAAAGCCGAAGCGACCTTGGTACAAGCTGAAAAAGCTCCTGAAGGGCAGCGCCATGTTCACATGGCCGAGCATATGAAAATACTGGGCGAGATCATGGGCCAGCTTCATCTAGATCATCCAAAAGCATCAATGTCACCTCAGGAACATCTCGCCTGGATGGAAAAACACGACGCCATGGTTGATGACGTTTTGAACCAAATGCAGCGCGAGCACAAACTGATGCTTTCTGAGAACCATCAGTAACCGAATAACTCCTACGGGGCTCTCTGAACCGCCCACTAGACACGGCGTCATCTGGGCGCCGTGTTTTCTCAGGAAAACTGACAGAAATGTAGTGTTCAAGTCAGTTAACGCTCAGCTCTATCCCTTTAGCATAGCTAGTATTTTCCACTGGCTCTCGAGGTCACCATGAAAACTAAGCTCATTACTCCAGTTATTGCGGCAATCACCCTACTCCTCGGCGCTACGGCGATGGCCAGCGTAGGTCATGGGAAAGAGGATATCGGTCAGCCTGGAGTCGCCTCAGAGGTCACTCGCACGGTTGATGTAGAGATGGGTGATATTTTCTTCAAAACTAAAAGCATCGACGTAAAGCCCGGTGAAACGGTTCGCTTTGTACTTCACAACAAAGGGGCGTTGCTGCACGAGTTCAATATCGGCCAAGCCGCTGCTCACGCGGCGCACCAAAAAGAAATGGCGAGCATGTTCCAGAATGGAACGCTTACACCCACCGGAACTGGAAAAATGTGGGGCAACATGGGCCATAGCATGGGAGGCATGAAGATGGTTGGAATGGAACACAACGACCCGAATAGCGTGCTGATCGAGCCAGGGGCAACCAAGGAGTTGATCTGGACCTTCAACAACACAACTGGACTTCAATTTGCCTGCAACGTGCCAGGTCATTACCAGTCGGGGATGGTCGGTCAATTTGACTTGAAGTAAGCCTGAACCGACCGCTAAAACCGCGTCGACGCAAGAGTTCGCTATGCTCTGAGGCAGAGATCAGAGCAACACGCTCACACACGGGGTCTAGATCATGGATAAGCATCAGCATCCGGCTGGAAGCACCTCCCCACCATTTTGGAGGCGCAAAACAGGCGTTGTACTGATCATGCTCATTGCGATCGGTGCCTTTTACGGGGTGCGGGAACATTTCACCCACGTTTATCCGTATTTGCCCTACCTCATCCTGTTGATCTGTCCATTGATGCATTTTTTTGGACATGGACATGGCGGACATGACCATGGCGATCAGGCAGGAACCAACAAGGAAGAGAAATAGCTATGCCCACTCCACCGAGCCACCACGATCACGGTCCCGCCCACGCTGCCTCACCCAATGACGGTGGTCTACGCGACCCGGTGTGCGGTATGGCGGTTATACCTCCAAGTAAATTTGGCGAGTCTTACCAAGGACAGACGTATCAATTTTGTAGCCAGAAATGCCAAGAGAAATTTCGGGCAGATCCAGAACGCTACATTGGTAATCATCCCAGCGCTGAACCCAGCAGCGCCGCTATAGAGCCCACGCTACAGGTAGCCACTGAGTTTACCTGTCCTATGCACCCGGAAATAAGACAGCCAGGGCCCGGCAATTGCCCTAAATGTGGCATGACATTAGAGCCCGTCATGCCCGCGCTTGATGACGATGACAAACCCGAGCTCCTGGATTTCACCCGCCGCTTTTGGTGGTCGCTGCCTTTAACCGTAATGGTGGCCCTTCTAGCCATGGCGGGTCACTCATTACAAATCTTCCATGGTTCGGTTCAAAACTGGATCGAGTTCGCTCTTGCCACTCCGGTCACCTTATGGGCAGGTTGGCCCTTTTTTGTAAGAGGCATAGCATCCGTTAGAAATCGCAGTCCAAACATGTGGACTCTGATTGGTTTAGGTACTGCCGCAGCCTATCTTTACAGCGTCGCGGCAACCCTATTTCCCCAAAGTTTTCCCACCACCTTCATGCAAGATGGACGCATCGGCGTCTACTTCGAAGCCGCTGCGGTCATCATCTCGCTCACCTTGCTTGGGCAGATTCTTGAGCTCAAAGCACGGTCACAAACCTCCGCCGCCATTAAGTCCCTTCTTGGCCTATCTCCCAAGACTGCACGCAGGATCAACGCCGATGGTCAGGAGGAAGACATTCCTCTTACCCATGTTCACTTGGGAGACCATTTGCGGGTCAGACCTGGTGAAAAAGTGCCAGTTGATGGCTCTGTACTCGAGGGAGAAAGTGCGGTGGATGAATCCATGCTCACTGGTGAACCTGTGCCGGTCATGAAAAGAGCAGGGGATAGTCTGATCGGTGCCACGCTTAATACTCATGGAAGCTTGGTGATGGAGGCGCGAAAGGTCGGCGCTGACACCATGCTGTCGCAGATAGTACAAATGGTCGCACTAGCCCAACGCTCCAAAGCGCCCATGCAACGAATGGCCGACTCGATCGCCGGCTACTTTGTGATGGCGGTTATCGCGATTGCGTTGCTGACCCTCATAGGTTGGGGACTGTTCGGCCCGGAACCCAGCTGGGTCTTCGGCCTGATCAACGCTGTCGCCGTGCTTATCATCGCTTGTCCCTGTGCTCTGGGTCTGGCAACGCCCATGTCGATCATGGTTTCGACGGGTAAAGCCGCCAGTATGGGTGTGCTGTTCAGAGATGCCAGTGCCATCGAAAACCTTTGCAAGATCGACACACTGATTGTCGATAAAACGGGAACCCTGACAGAGGGACGGCCGGTATTTCACAGTGTGGAGGCCACACCAGATTTCAACCCACGCGATGTGCTTCAACTGGCCGCTAGCCTTGATCAAGGCAGCGAACATCCTTTGGCACACGCCATCGTCGATCACGCCCGAACTGAAAATATTGCGCTCACCAAGCCTGAATCGTTTGAGTCCGGCTCAGGGATTGGGGTGAGTGGTCTCGTTGATGGCAAGAAAGTACAGCTGGGCAACACTGCACTGATGGAAGCTGCCGGCGTGAGCACAAAGGTCTTACAAGAACGTGCAGAGTTGTTGCGCCTTGAAGGCATCAGCATCATCTATCTAGCAGTTGACGGGGTCTTGGCAGGATTACTAGCGGTCTCAGACCCGATAAAACCGACCTCTAAAGAAGCAGTCACCAAGCTTAAGGCTGATAACGTAAAAATCATCATGGCCACGGGAGACGGGCTCACCACCGCACGTGCTGTCGCCAAGGAGATGGGTATTGAAGAGGTTCATGGTGAAGTGAAACCTCAGGACAAGGAGCGCCTGGTGGCGGACCTCCAGCAATCCGGTCGAAAGGTTGCCATGGCCGGCGACGGTATCAACGACGCACCGGCCTTGGCGCGAGCAGATGTGGGCATTGCCATGGGTACAGGGACTGACGTCGCGATGAATAGCGCGCAGCTCACGCTGGTAAAAGGCGACCTGATGGGGATTTTACGGGCACGGGCACTTTCGGTTGCAACGGTAAAAAACATGCGGCAAAACTTGGGGTTCGCCTTCCTTTACAACTCAATGGGTATTCCCCTCGCCGCAGGCCTGCTCTATCCACTGACGGGGCACCTTCTGTCTCCAATGATTGCTGCGTTAGCCATGAGCGTCAGTTCTGCGTCTGTAGTTTTCAATGCTTTGAGGCTGAGGAATACCCGAATTGAATGAGCGTAACCGATGCTCACAGCCCGCTATACATAACTCTTGACCTTACCGTGGTGTCAACGTTGATCTTGTTGTTGCGGTGAAAATAGACTGCTCAGCACAAGAGGAATAACCATGTTCGTCTTAAACGTATCAGGCATTGGTTGCGGTAGCTGCGTCAGCAAAATCACCAAAGCAATTCAGTCACTGGACAGCGAGGCTATGATTTCCGTGGATCGCGCAGCAGGTAAGGTAAGCGTTGAAAGCAGTGAAAACCCAGAGCAAGTCCGTAAAACTGTCGAAGCACTCGGTTTCCCTTCCCAAATCAGCGCCTGAGGCGCTGATTCCCTCGCTGGGTAAAGTTTATTATTCACCTCGCAGAGCTTTAAGTAGCCCCTTAAATGCTCCATTTAATCTAGTAAAGGCGGTTTCGAAATGAATTTCATTTTCCGTATACTTTGCGACCTCGACCTGTTGATCCACAGTATTTTGATCAATGGAAGGTTGGTTCGGCGTACTGTAAAGCAAAGCACCGCCGTGAATATCACTTACTAATTCGTTTACGGCAATATGTTTTGGGTTTGTTGTTTTTAAAGAGAACGGAGTAGCCAAACCTCCTTTTGTTTGGCTAGCCAGTACAGCAGAAAAGTCCAAGTCCCTGGCCTTAAAGTTAGGAGTGTCGGCATTAGCGATATTATTGCTAAGTACCTCAGCTCGTTGGCTGCGAAAACGTAATGCTCTTTCTGCGGAGCCAAGCGCTTTGTCAAAATTAATACTCACCGGTGGCCACCTTTAGTTACGCTGCCATTTAATTCCCACCTATCGAACACTCAAGTGCTTAACGTAGTGCGTCCGAGCCGATGTATGATTTCAGCGAAAAACTCAAAAAACGCCACGCCATCGTGCAGTGACCGGAAACTTACAACGCCGCACAGGTAAATTTTAGATGGTGGATGGAGGTTATGTGTCGTTGGATAGCTTAGACCTTACGGACTAATCACTCTGCATCTCAAGAGAAATATCGCAACCTGACACAACTGTAATATTGGCCTAAGCTTCCTGACAGGGGATGAGTCTTATAGTCCTATTGAGCCTCAAGCTCACCCCCTAGAGTCAACGACTGATGTGGATTCAGGGGTCACCAATAATCATCCGAGGCCCCCCAAATGAACCCTATCAAAACCTTGTTCGTCATCGCGGCTCTGACCGTCTCTTCTTTGGCTATGGCTGAAGGGGGTGGTGACCGGACTTTCGCACGCATGGAAGTGGCCAGGAATAATTCGATGGAATCGTACCGAGTAGCTCAAACGCAAAATGCCCAACATCCCGTCGCTGAAAGCAAAGCCAAGGCGATGGATCACAAGAATTGCTAAATAGCTAGCCCTCCAAGCTGACAGAAATGTAATCACTGCGGTGGTTTAAATGTGGCAATTTCTGAGCTCGCTTGCCGTAAGAGTTTGTCTTTTGTGACGGTGGGCAAAGCTGATCCGGGCAACTCATGATCGGTTGTTTCGCACGGCTTCCCTTTTGACTGATTGGAAATAAACGGCATGCATTCCAAAACCTCTAGACGGACATTCGTAAAAGGCTTGGCCGCTGGTGGCATTCTCGGCGGCTTTGGCCTTTGGCGCACTCCAGTATGGGCGGTGACAAGTCCAGGTCTGCCGAGCGTACTCACCGGCAATGAATTTGATCTGTTTATTGGTGAAACACCTGTAAACATTACCGGCTCGCCGCGAACAGCCATGACCATCAATGGATCATTGCCAGGACCTTTGCTGCGTTGGCGCGAAGGAGAGACAGTCACCCTGCGTGTAAAAAACCGCCTGGACCAAGACACCTCAATCCATTGGCACGGGATCATTCTGCCGGCCAATATGGACGGTGTACCTGGCTTGAGTTTCCATGGCATCGCACCCGACGGCATGTACGAGTACAAGTTCAAGGTTCATCAGAATGGTACGTACTGGTACCACAGCCACTCGGGCTTACAGGAGCAGGCAGGGGTTTACGGGCCAATCGTTATCGACTCGAAAGAGCCTGAACCTTTTCAATACAACCGCGACTATGTGGTGATGTTGACTGATTGGACCGATGAAGATCCTAGTCGCGTCATGGCCAAGCTTAAGAAACAGTCGGGCTACTACAACCACCATAAACGCACCGTTGGTGATTTTATCGACGATGTCAGTAAGCAAGGTTGGTCAGCTACAGTAGCTGACAGGAAGATGTGGGCTGAAATGAACATGAGCCCAACCGACCTTGGAGACGTCAGCGCAGATACTTACACCTATCTCATGAATGGCCAGGCGCCAAACGGTAACTGGACCGGTATTTTCAAGCCGGGTGAGAAGCTACGACTACGCTTTATCAACGGCTCGGCGATGAGCTATTTCGACGTCCGCATTCCTGGTTTGAAAATGACCGTTGTGGCCGCCGACGGCCAACACGTCAACCCAGTGAGTGTTGACGAATTCCGCATCGCCGTAGCTGAAACGTATGACGTGATCGTAGAGCCTGCCAGTGAAGAGGCTTACACCATCTTCGCCCAGTCTATGGATCGGACGGGTTATGCACGCGGAACCCTCGCTCTTCGTGAAGGGCTAGTTGCTCAGGTACCTGCTATAGATCCACGTCCAATCGTCACTATGGATGACATGGGGATGGGCGGTATGGCTGGTATGGACCATGGCAGCATGGCTGGTATGGGCGGCGCAGAGAAGACACCAGGTGACATGTCCGGCATGGCGGGCATGGCGGGCATGGACCACAGCAAGATGACCGGTATGGACCAAAGTGACATGACCGGGATGACCGGCATGGACAGCGGTGACATGACTAACATGGCGGGCATGGATCACAGCAAGATGGCTGGGATGGGCAATGGTGATATGTCAGGGATGGCTGGCATGGGTGGTATGGGTGGAGAAATGCAGACACACCCTGCCTCTGAAACCAACAATCCCCTGGTTGATATGCAAGCCATGAATCCAACGCCAAAGCTAAGTGATCCGGGCATAGGCTTGCGGAACAATGGTCGTCGAGTGCTCACTTACTCCGACTTGAAAAGCACTTTCCAAGACCCTGACGGCCGCGAGCCAAATCGTACCATCGAGCTTCATTTGACCGGTCACATGGAGAAGTTTTCGTGGTCGTTCAACGGCATCAAATTCTCTGACGCCGAACCGCTGCGCCTGAAGTATGGCGAGCGTCTGCGCATCACCTTGGTGAACGACACCATGATGACACACCCCATCCACCTTCACGGCATGTGGAGTGACCTTGAGGACGAGAACGGCAAGTTCATGGTGCGCAAGCACACGATCGATATGCCACCAGGTACCAAACGCAGCTATCGAGTCACCGCTGATGCCTTAGGCCGTTGGGCATATCACTGTCACCTGCTTTTCCATATGGAAATGGGCATGTTCCGTGAAGTACGGGTTGATGAGTAAAGGAGACGATCTGTGAGCACATACCGAAATCGTAATTCCCTCGTGGGTTGCCTCTTTGCCGCTGTCCTGCTGGGTGGACTCTCGTCCACGGTGCTGGCAGAGGAAAATGGCAGCGACCATTCAACCACTGTTCCTGTTACAGCAACGGACAAGCCAGCAACGGCAAACGATTCGAAGCTAGATCACGGGGCGATGGACCATAGCCAGATGAGCCATGAGTCGATGGATCATGACCAAAAAACCAAAAAGGCAGATTGAGATCATGACCAGTAAGTTTTTACGCCCAACGCTGATGGCACTTGCAGTCTCTACCGGTCCAGCATTCTTTTTCATGGCTCAAGCCGCTGAAGAGATGGATCCGTCGATGGCGATGCCATCAAGTGCGGACGCAAAGTCTTCAACTGCACAAAAATCCAAACCCGCCAAACCGAAAGATGCCGCGATGGATCACTCCAAGATGGACCACGGCTCAATGGGAGCCATGGACCATAGCAAGATGGGGGCTATGGATCACAGCGATAACGGGCAAATGGACGGTATGGAAAGCATGGATGGAGGGGCGACTACCACAAGCCGAACCCCAATCCCCGTACTTACCGACGCTGACCGGGCCGCCGCTTTTCCAGACTTACCAGGCCATGGTGTGCACGATAAAAAAATTAACTCGTTCATCCTCCTGGATAAATTTGAGTACCAAGACGCTGACAACGGTAGTGCGCTGGCTTGGGATGCAAAAGGGTGGATCGGCGGTGACGTCGATCGCCTATGGTTGCGTTCGGAAGGCGAACGTACCAATGGCGTAACCGAGAACGCTGAACTTCAGGCTCTGTGGGGACACGCCATCGGTCCTTGGTGGGATGTCGTCACCGGCATTCGACAAGACTTCAAACCTGGGTCACCTCAAACATGGGGAGCGCTCGGTATTCAGGGCATGGCCCTCTATAACTTTGAAGCTGAAGCGACTGCTTATATTGGTGAGAACGGTCAAACCGCAGCTCGGTTTGAAGGCGATTACGACATCCTGTTGACCAATCGCCTGATCTTGCAGCCGACCGCCGAAGTAAACTTGTACGGGAAAAATGATCCTCAGCGCGGCATAGGATCTGGATTGGCCAACACCGAACTAGGCCTGCGGTTGCGCTACGAAATTACTCGTCAATTCGCACCCTACATTGGTGTTAGCTGGAATCGCTCATATGGTAAGACGGCTGACCTAGCCAGCGATGAAGGGGAAAAGACAAACGAGGCCCGGTTTGTAGCTGGTATTCGGATGTGGTTCTGAGCGATTTGAGCACTAGCCCTACGAATTCAAATGATCGGGGAGTTGGCTCCCCGACTCTAAAGTAGATCCTTCAATGTAACCTTTGCAGCGGCATGAACGCTTGAGTGGGGTTCTATTGCTTCGTAGAACATCTCGCCGTCTCCAAGGGAAAAGGAAATATTCATGACAGGTAGCTTCCGACTTTCAAGTCGATTTCTGCGTATTGCAACATTCGCTGCGCTGTTCATCGGCTCAACGGCTCAAGCGGCGCAGGCCCTGACCATCGATGTGCATCGAGATGCAAACTGCGGATGCTGCAAAAAATGGATTCAGCATCTTGAGGCCAATGGCTTCACCGTCATTGATCATGTAGAAACCAACATGAGTGCTGTCAAACAAGATCTAGGTGTCGCTCCACGACTCTCGTCTTGTCACACTGCGATGATCAACGGGAAGTTTGTTGAAGGTCATGTGCCAGTTGAGCAAATAATTGCGATGAGTAAGCGTGACGACCTTCTCGGGATCGCTGCTCCTGGAATGCCAGCAGGTTCTCCAGGAATGGAAGTCGACGGAGTACATGAGACCTACCAAATAATCGGCCTGACCAAAGCCGGCGTAGATCAGGTCATTGCTGAATACCCCGCAAACTAATCCCACCTCATCCATTCGGCCACAGCATGGTCCCAGCTCATGGCCATGCAGCGGGACATGCTATGTTGATTTCATTCTCAAGCAATACGCAAAGGACGATCAGCAACAAGCTGTAAAGGCGCGCCTGCGCCGAATCGGATAACCCCGTACCGCTGTCCTCAATAACAATTTGAGATGACGCCATGCTCCGTCTGCTGACAAGCACTGCGCATCTGACCACGATAGTGCTAAGTTCGGGTGGCGTTGCCACTCAGCTTGCCTTTCCGAATCTGGACATCTGTCTCGGCTGAAAGCGTAGAAAAGTTAAATTACAGTGGTTTGAGAGTTCTTTTTTTGCAGGCTTTTCAGACGCAGGGTCGCGCGTTGTACAGCGGCCATTTTTTCTGGACGCTTCATTCGTTTCCATTTTCTGATGTCTTCCTTGGTGCGACCGCAGCTGACGCACAGTTCGCTGTTCAACTGGCAGACAGAAGTACACGGATTCTCGATGTCCTTGGCCATTGGTCAATTCCTCGGCGAACTTATGCGAACTACGGGCTCATTGCTAAGCCTGAACGGCGACCTGATCGGGTGAAACAGCGCCCGGCTTCGTGCGGTACTCAACTGTCAGATGAGTGATCTCATGAACTGTCGCAAGCCGTTCTCGTATGTTTTGTGCATTCACTGCTGGGCTGCCTAGAACACTCACAATAGCGGCGCGGGCTTGCGGCCCTACCTGCCAGACATGAAGATCTATGATCGAAGCATCTCCCTGTCGCTCAACCAGTTCACGAATCTCTTCAGCGACATGATCATCTGTCTGGTCTAGCAATACACTCGCAGTCACCCGCATCAACGACCAAGCCCAGCGTGCGATGACAACTGCACCCACAATCCCCATTGCAGGGTCGAGCCAGACCCAACCAAGGTAACGACCAGCAAGCAGTGCTGCGATGGCCAGAACCGAAGTCAGTGCATCTGCAATGACGTGAATATAAGCAGAGCGCAGATTATTGTCATGACCATGTGCATGGTGAGATTCATCTTGGCCGTGGTCATGCCCATGGTGATGATTATGACCGCCAGACAGCAAAAGCGCGCTCACCACATTCACTGCTAATCCGACAATTGCGATAAGAGTCGCTGTCCCGAATTGCACTTGAGTCGGTTGAAAGAGACGAAATAGCGACTCTCCGGCAATTCCCAAAGAGACCAGTCCCAAAATCAGAGCAGATGCGAAGCCACCCAAGTCTCCAACCTTGCCAGTTCCAAAACTGTAGCGAGCATTTGAGGCATGTCTTTTTGCGTAACCGTAAGCAGCTGCGGCTATGCCAAGTGCTCCAGCGTGTGTTGCCATGTGAAATCCATCAGCAAGCAACGCCATTGAGCCAGTGAGATAACCTGCGGTGATTTCAGCAACCATCATTACGACGGTCAGAGCCACTACCCACAAGGTTCGCTTGGCGTTTTCTTCATGTGATTTCCCCAGGAACATATGGTCGTGGGAATAGTCGGTGTACGAATTACTCATCTGGGCAAATCCTATTTGGAATAGCGGCGAATGGCTTCGAGAAGCTCATCGACGCCTTTCGCTCTTTCTTCGTTGCTGAGTGTCGGATTCGCAACGTGTTCACGAGCGTGGTCTTCGATAATTTCATCCATCAGCCCATTGATAGCGCCACGGGCAGAAGCGACCAAAAGCAGGGTTTTCGAGCAGTCATCATCAGAGTCGAGTGCTCGCTCAATCGCCTGGACTTGCCCAGCGATTCGCTTTACACGCTTAAGAAGATTGTCTTTGCTTGATCTCATATGACCCATACCATACCCCCCCTACCTATATTGAGAGTATGTTCACACGTTCCAATCAGCCATACAACCCCAGGGACGCTCGCCGCCGGGATGGATATACCAACAGTTTCTTCAATCCACAAAAAAAGGCGCCACTAGGGCGCCTAAGCCGTCTCCAAACCAAAGGAGAAACAAGGAGACGGGGTGTATCGGGGATACCGGACAGTTGATGCCGATGGCTAATGCCCGTTAAAGGAGTTGCAGTGGATATTCAACAATCAGTCTGACCTCGTCCAAATCAGATTCGAAATCGGTAGCTCGTGTCGTTGCTTGGCGGACACGTAAAGACATGTCCTTCAGTGAGCCTGACTGGATGACATACTTAGCCTCGATGTCTCGCTCCCAACGCTTTTGGTCCTGCAATGGGGCACCGTCCGCTCCGCGACGCATGTACACGCTGTTTGCGTTGGAATAGTCCGCATCCCAACCCTTAGCGTAGCGGGTCATGAAGCTCAGACCGGGGATGCCGAAAGCCTGCATATCTAGATCGTAGCGCAGCTGCAAGGATTGCTCTTTCGGTGAGTTGAAATCGCTGTACTGAATGGAGTTATCCAAAAAAATTGAGTCGGACTGGCGAAGGTAGTCAAAGTCGTCGTTACCATTATTGCGCTGGTAACCAACGGTCACGGCGTGCGCTCCGAATTTGACCCCGGTCTTGCCGCTCCAGATCTTGTTATCGAAGCTTCCCAGAAGTTTTTCACCCTCATCAACCGCTCGGTAGTAATTAAAGCCGCCAATTAGCGATACGCTTTCTGAGAGTGGATAGCTCAATGTGGTGCCCGCGTAGTATTGGTTCCACACATCCTTGAATTGGCTGGTGTAAAGACTCACACCTACGTGTTCATTGACCGTGTAATCGCCCCCTAGATAAGCGATCCATGGAGCATCTACTACACCGGCGTAAAAAGTTGAAAAGCCGTCACGCATGCTACTGGAATTGGGTTGGCTCATCGCATGCAGCCGGCCCCCCTGAAGGGTCAGGCCTTTGATGCTGGTATTAGTGAACGTTGCACCCCGGAAACTCTCCGGGAGAAGTCGGGAATCCCCATAGGCAACGACAGGCGTCGATGGAAATACGTCGCCTACCTTGACGACTGTATCCAGGAAACGCACTTTTGCGGCCCCGCCTACTTTTGAGTAGGAGTCTTCAGGTTGGCCTTTGCTATTGTGCGGCAAGACATCGACTGAGCTACGGGCTCCCGAGCGACCATCACCTGAATCGAGCTTGAGGCCTTCCATTGCAAACGCATCAATGCCGAAGCCTACGGTACCTTGAGTAAAGCCTGATTCGAATCGGCCAATGATGCCATGAGCCCATTCGGCTGAGTAACCATTGCCCGTGGGGCTTGATTGACCCTTTCGATAATCACGATTGAGATAGAGATTCCGATTGAGAATACTAAAGGTGCTCCCCTCAATGAACCCTTCAGGCTTTTGCTCCACAGCTACTGCAACTTGCCCCATGCTCATGCCAAGGGAAATGAGAGAAAGACCATAAATGCTTTTATTGTTCATTTAACACTCCAGGCTTTAGCTTGGCAGAGTTTCTTTATGAAATATTTTTTATAATTATAAAAGCCACCAGCACGTGAGGATTTCTCCTACGTGCCGGCAGACATAATTTCATACAATAGATAACTCCAGCGTGACCTGAAAATTACTTCTGTGTCAGCGAACAGCAAGCAGGCTCAAAACATACCGAACAACCTTGCGCAGTCAGGGCTAACGCTAATTAACTTCCGTGAGGGCAGTTAGTACCCATAACCTTGTATTCCAAGGTGTTGAGCTTGCCCGCCGAATCTTCATAGGTCATGCGCGAAGGGGCTACGCCACAGGTTTTATTGGCTTGAGTGGTACTGATTACCTTCTGGACATCGAGGTTCATTCCGTATTCATAATGAACAACTTCAGGTGTCGCCTTTCCGTTTTCTAAGGCGTACTGCTCCATCGCCTTCTGGTTCTCTTGCATCATTCGACCATAAACACGGTCACCACCTCCTTCAGCCATGGCCAAAGAAGACATGGTCAAGATGGAAGCGGCAAAAACAACTTTTAATAATTTCATGATTTTCTCCTAGTGCTCACTTACTTCTGACTAGAGGATAACCAGTGATGCCTTTCAGGAAGCTGCCGCGAATATTACATATCTGTAAGGCCTCTCGTAGAGCTCGTGAGTTCAACTATTTAAAGTTTAGCTTTATTGGCAGAGCACGCTGAATGCATCATACGACCATCAGAAATCAACTCGTATCCCACCTGGAGCATCTAGAGATTTTTTATAAAAATGCATATCTTCCTATTATGAAAAGCGGCTTTGACCGCTACAGGCGGATGAATCGTTTGGGCGTAGCTAAATGAGACTACGAACGTGTCACAAAAGCCTCATGGGCTGCGGAAATTAGGCACTACGTAGAGCACCGAAAACGCAATCGGCAGGATGGTCTTTAACAGCAATACGGTCTCGGAGGATAGGTTTTTATCTTATCCTTAACGTCATCGAAGATGACATTGAAGCTGTGCAGCAGGCGCTCCGTTTGCAACATTTGATCGTGAAGGATCTCAAGCAGGACAGCACAAACTACTGCCTGCCCAAGGATAAAGATAAAGCCTTCGAATCTTGAGGTTGTTTTCTCCAGCACGACCAAACCCGCTGACGATATCGGCAGGGCGAGCATTTTGCCGTTGATGTCGCCCGAAGCTTCAATAGAAGTGATTTTTCGTTATGTCGTGGGGCGGTGGCGAGACTCGTCCGACTGGCGTACTGTGGACCATCGGCGGCGATGGGGCCAAGAAGGGTCGCCTCATAAACTTGGCTTGAACTCTTGCTGTGTGGATAGCCAGTTAACTGCGTACTCACTGCGTCGTCAATTTGAGCCGACCAAGTGCCATCTCTAATCCAACCCACACGAATTCGTCGCTCTCAAATACCCAAAGCTTCCAAATTCCTATTTCTTACTGCGCTCAAGACAGCCATCCGGTCTTCTGTACCTGAATCCATATCAGGTACGGTGCCATGCTCCAGATCCTTACCCACATTAGCGAAACGCGGCGCTGGCTGTTTTCACTGCTACTGTTCTTGTCAACTGCGTCCCACGCGGAGACGTGGGTCATTACAAACCGAGCACATCCAGTATCCGCACCTTCTGGCGCTCGCGTCATCTTCCTGGATGATCAGCAGCGCCTTGAAGAACAACTTTCCAACCAACTACCCGCCGATCCACGCCAGGCAGAAGCGGCCATTCAACGCTACCTTGTCAGCCCTGCAGGGAAGCATCTGCAAAACGAGTTGGCCCAAGCCCAGCAGGGCGTCATAGACGCCTGGAGCCTGCGAGTCGAAAAACTCCCAGCCGTGGTCGTAGATCGTCGCTACGTCGTGTACGGCGAGCCTGACGCAGCTAAAGCCGTCGCGTTGATTGAACGAGCACGGAGCCTGTCACGATGAGACGCTCACGTTTTGCGATCCGGCCTTTGTCGCTGGCTATCACTTTCAGCCTGTCATTCAGTGCATCGGCTGCGATCAACTCGGCAGCGATTATTGCCTCGACCCTGTCACCAACCTGCCTGGAGTACAAAGTGGTCGGCATCTGCTATTGGCTGCTCTGCACGCCATTCGGATGCAAAGTCAAAACCTCGACCAAGGTTCGTCACTACGTACCGGACGCTGTGGTGTCTGCATATGCGAATACCGGGATGAACCCTTGGATAGAGATGTCACCTCTTGGCACCCCGAATCCGATGGCCCAAGCGGGCAACGACGGCACTACCAATCACGTTGCAGAGAACAACATCATCAAATTTAAGGAAGCCGATGTCATCGGCCATCCAGGTGGTGCGGCGTTGAGTCAGTTTGCCAGCGCCTCGGGCTATGTATGCAAAGGCGCAACCTTACCGCTTGTGCCTTACTTTCTGAGCACCCTTGACCCCATTGCTTGGCGATACGGCGTCCCGGAATCCGTATACCCCGAAGCACTCATTCCGGGCATGCGCGAAGTCGGTAGCCTGCTCTCAGCAAGCAGCTGGGGGAACGTCTACCCGCGTAGCGGCTTCCTTAACCAGACTGACGACTACAAAACGGGCGCAGTTATTGCGCAGCGTGCCGGCGACGTGGTTACCCGCCCAGGCCAGGTCCATGTCTACTTGCCGATGCTCGCCCTTCCCTACCCCGGTTACTGGCCCGCAGGGCCGCTACGCGAAGGTGACGCCTCCACTGGTAAGTGGCAAGAGCTCACCCCAGTCCTCAACCCGACTTGCGCAACCTTTCCCACCATCGATCCGAACATCGATGCGCAGGATGGCGGCTACGCCTGGGCACTCTGGCGCCCTTATTCGTGTTGCCAGCGTCGAGGACAGACCTTCCTCGGCAGTACGGACTTCCAATGAAACAGCGATCGGAGCAAAGCATGAAACTCACTACCTTGGCGATAGGGCTCGCCTGCAGCCTCAGCAGTGCAATAGCGCTCTCTGCTGATCCAATCAACGTCTCCTCCTCCGGAAGCGTCATTGGGGACAACGTGCTGTATAGCATTGGCGGCGGCAACGCAGTCACCATGGGGAGCGCAGGCAACATGGATAGTATTTCTGTGGGAGGCGGTTGGAATACCAATCTAATCTGCGGAAACATGAGCCTGAGCACAACCCTTGAAAACCAATTGAATGGTGCCACTTCCGGCTTCAAAAACATCATGAGCTCGGTGGTACAGAGCGCCACCAGCGCCGTGGCTTCGCTGCCGGCACTGATTCTTCAACGTGCGAACCCGGCGCTATACAACCTCATCACCAACGGCATTTTGCAGGCCCGCCTGGACTTCGACCGCTCCAAAGGCACCTGCCGCGCCATTGGCGAAAAGATGGCGGATATCGCCGGTAACCAAATGGGCTGGGGCAAGCTTGCTGAAGGTCAGGCTATGAGTCAGGCGCTAACATCCAACACAGACGCAGTGTCGGCGGTGGAACAAGTCGAAAAGAAAGGTGGAAACGATGGCGTCACTTGGGTTGGTGGTGATAGAGCAGGTGGTTCCGGTCAGAAGCCAATTCGTATCGTAGGCGACGTCACCAAGGCGGGCTACAACCTTCTGAACAAGCGCGCGGCCGGCGACACCGCATCCATCAGTAAAGCGAACTGCAACAACGGCATGGTGTGCAATGTCTGGTCATCGCCCCAGGAAGCCACCACCTTTGCCAATCGTGTCCTGGGTGAACAACAACAGCAGACCTGTGACAGTTGCCCTAAAACGGTGACAGCCGCAGGCGTCGGCCTCACGCCGCTGATCCAGGAAACGTACGACACCAAGCTGAAGGCCCTGCAGGAACTGCTGAGCGGAAGCAAAACGCTGTCGCTAGAAAACCTGGAAGCAGCGAGCAGCAACTCGTTACCCATCACCCGAGGCGTTGTAGCAGCACTCAAGGATGAGCGCGACCAGGACGTACTCGCTCGCCGGCTTGCCTCCGAAGTCGCGTTGTCCGATGTGTTGGAGAAAGCTCTGACCCTACAGCGCACCTTGATGGCAGGCAGTCGGGAACCGAACGTCGCGGCTAATGACCTCGCCGTCCAGGCAGTCGGCCAGCAGAGCTCCTCGCTGCAACAGGAGATCGGCAACCTCAAAATGGAACTGGACATGCGTCAGCAGCTCGCGAAGAACTCGCCTCTGACCATCATTGAACGCAGCAAAGCACGGGCAGAAGACTCTCGTGGCGTGTCCCCGGGAGCCCCAGAAACGAATCGATTGGACCAGTTGCAGTCACCCGCCCAGAACAAACAGTGAGAAAGGCCATGACCGAAATACAGGAGCCTGTCGCCGCTCCCAACCGTTCGCTGGTTCGACGAACCGGGAGGAGCATTCTGCTTGTTCTGGGTGTTTTGCTCGCGACTGCCGCCCTCGTAGTCCTACTCAGCGCTGTCCTGATGAACATGTTCGACAGCGCCGAGCAATGGCAAGCCTGGCGCACCGACCACTATTGGCCGCTCTTTACCTGGCGCCTAATGCTTTATATCGCACTGACCGTTGCCTGGTTCAAATTCAAGGTACGGTTATCGAACTCAGAACGCTCGAAACGGCGCAAAGGCCTGTTGAAGATCGAGATAATGGTGATCTTATTATTTCTGATGGTTGAACTGAGCAAGGTGCTGTATCAGGCAGGGGGTGTTCTGTGACGCTCTACACCAATGACTATTTAGAGTACTACCTGACGTTGGTCGGTTGGATCATCAACAATGGTATCTGGGCGATGATTTCAGATACCGGTCTATTCGCCCTCCCCTTCTGCATCATCGTTATTCGAGAGTGGCTGAAAGTCCGTGGTGAGGGGGCCGATGAGGGCAACAAAGGCGTTCTCTCACTGGCACGTATCGAAACCAATATCTACGTTGGCTACATCGTAGTCGCATTCTTCGCTGTACCAGCCGTCAATGTGAGTTTTGATACCTTGGCATTTGACCAGAGTAGAGCTCAGCAATGTCAATACAACTTACCTAAACCCACAGACACAGGCTGGAACACAACATTCAGCTCACTGGCAGGAAAGAGTGCCCAGATGCCCATGTGGTGGGCATTAATGCATGCATTATCAAAGGGATTAACCAATGGCGCTGTAGCAGCAATTCCCTGCGGGACTGATTTACGGCAAGTACGCATGGAAGTTAGCAACACCAAGATCAACAACCCGCTATTGGCTCAGGAAATTGGCGACTTTACGCACGATTGCTATGGACCCTCCCGTGCCAGATTATTCATGCGCCAACCCGAATTGGGAGCGCAAGGGAATGACCCTCGTTTTGCGCAGGAACTCAGCTGGATTGGTTCGCACTATTTATTGAACACCTCGGGTTATTACGACACGGACTACTCCAAAACTCCAAGGGCATCATGGCCCTATAACGCATCTCGTGATGTGGGTTTACCACAAGTGGGTGGAGGTGGGGGCTATCCAACTTGCAAACAATGGTGGTCAGATAGCGGAGTGGGACTGCGGGACCGTATCAAGGCTCAAGTGTCGCCGGACCTCATGACCAAAATGCTCGGCTGGGCAAAGTGGTTGTCCCCGGACGAAGTCACTGACTCGCTTGTCCGGCAACTGGTCTCGCCGTCGAACCAGGTGAAAGGGGATGTTTATACGGACTACGGGGGACAAATCGACGGAACTGTGTGGAATGGTGCAGCCCGGGCAGCGGGGACTCTCGGGGTTGCATTAGGATCTATGGCCTATTTTCCAGCGATGGACATGGTTCGCCAGGCGCTACCGATGGTCATGGCGTTCTTGAAAATGGCGATGGTGATTTGCATTCCCTTGGTGCTAATCGTCGGGGCTTACCAACTAAAAGTGGCCATGACTATGTCCGTTGTTTTTTTCGCTCTGATATTCGTGGACTTTTGGTTTCAACTGGCTAGATGGGTCGATACCACGATATTGGACGCTTTATATGGAGCCGGTTCTCCGCATTTATCATTTGATCCTGTGATGGGTTTGAACACTGCCACCCAGGACGCAATCTTAAACTTCGTGATGGGCTCGATGTTCATCATCCTGCCAGTGTTTTGGATGGGCGCGCTGGGATGGGCAGGGGTGAGCGCAGGAAAAGCATTGGAAGGCCTTACCAGCGGAACAAAAGATGTTCAAAAGGCAGGTCAGGAAGGGGTGAATACTGTCAAACGTAGCGTTATGTAACGTAAGGGTCTCATATCATTGATATGAGACCCTTAATCATCGTCGTCTACACGTTGACCAGCAACATAGTACCCATAGCCATCGGGGCCATAGCATTGACCATACTCTATCTGGTTTCTGCGAGGCGTAGGTCTGTGATTCAACGCCCAGAGCCCTCCACCCAAAACCAAGGTAAATACTGCAACGCTGATAATCCCGCTGAAAATGTCTGCAGAAAAATATAGGAGTACGGCAGCCACAACCAGACGCTTGACCCAACGCAGGGTACGGTTCTGACTGCACCAAACGAGGCGCGCAGCCTGACCCAGGCCATAGCCTAAGCGACTTGCTACTCCCTGAGAGGTCTGTGCGGTCATGGTGCGTCTCCTTCTTACCCGGTCTAGGGGCGATTTGACATTACTTATAATACCGATTTTTCTATGCTGCAAGATCATGAGACAAACGGCCTTTGCCTTCAGCACCAGATGCCCCCCTTTCACAACAAAAATGGCCCAAAAGGTAAAAGGTTTTGTAGAAGCGAATGGAATGGTTCACAAGGGTAAAAGCCTTACCCGAAAGGGCCGCTTTCAGCGGGAAAAAGGTCCAATCTCATCAACGCATCTCGCGAGTCGAATAAACTTCAACTAACTCGTCTTCTGTAAAATTACTAAGCAAAGAAAAGTATTCAGCTCTGGACTCAACCGTCAACGGTTGGATAGAACCTAAATTAATAAGAGTTGAAACAGCCTCGTCAGGAGTCATTTCGCTAGTAAGTGGGGCTCTCTGCCCAGAGTAATAAACCTTGTCAGACGCAATAGCTACATCCAGCAGTTCACGTACTTCACCATAACGAGCGGAACGCGCAGCGGTTAGAAACACTCCATCAAAAATGACCAAGACGCTATCAACGTGAGGAATAATATATTTAGCTAAGGCGACAACCAGAGGAAGGTTGTTGTCCCACCTTGCTTCCTCATCATCAAGATCATTCCCTACACTAGCAAAAAGAATGATCTCATCACACTTATTGTCACGTATCAAATCACAAAGTGCCCAAACATTATCTGAGGTTGATTTCGTAGCGTAGCGAAGTGAAACCATCATTTTTTCCTCACATAGTCGATCTGCGGCCCCGTGCCCTTAGACCGAAACGACGATAATTCTGCATTCCTTTCTCCGTCACCACCATAGAAAGATGGCTCTTCGCCAAAAGAAATACCCGAGGCAACCAGTGATCCTTTCCCCTTGCTCGCCCCCCCTTTGATAGGAGAAAAGCCTGCCCCATGAATCATTTACGGAGCAGGCGATGTTCTCTATTTTCCGCCGCAATAAAGCGCTACCCGCCCAAAGCCCCTCCCCTAACGGTTTTATACAGCCGGCCTCTAGCCAAGCACTACTGGCATCGCCGCGCCGTCAGAAACTACTGGAGAACATTTGGCAGCGCGCATCGTTATCTCGCTCACAGTTTGTCGAGCTCTATAGGCGTCCACTTGAGCGCTACGCGGAGTTGGTCCAGCAGCTCCCTGCTTCGCAAAACCACCATCATGCACACCCTGGCGGCATGCTGGATCACGGGCTTGAAATCGTCGCCTATGCCTTGAAAATTCGACAGAGCTACCTGCTTCCTATAGGCGCACCGCCGGAGTCTCAATCAGCACAGGCTGAGGCCTGGACTGCCGCCGCGGCTTACGGCGCTCTGATACACGACCTCGGCAAGATCGCCGTCGACGTGCACGTCGAGCTGGCAGGAGGTAAAACCTGGCACCCGTGGCACGGCCCAATCGATCGTCCCTATCGATTCCGTTACGTGAAAGGACGCAACTACCAACTTCACGGAGCCGCTGCCGCACTGATCTACGCGCAGATCCTCTCCTCAGAAATCTTAGATTGGCTCAGTAATTTCCCCGAAGTGTGGTCGCAGTTAATCTTCATTTTGGCTGGTCAGTACGAACATGCCGGCATTTTGGGAGAGATCGTGGTCAAGGCCGATCAGGCGTCCGTCGCACAGGAGCTCGGTGGAAATCCAGCCCGCGCGCTGTCCGCGCCCAAACAGTCTTTGCAGCGTCAATTAGCAGATGGGTTGCGTCACCTGGTCCGAGATACATTCAAACTGAATCAACCCGATGGACCGTCAGATGGATGGCTGACACAGGATGCTCTTTGGCTGGTTAGCAAGCCTATTGCTGATCAATTGCGAGCCTATTTGCTGACCAAAGGCGTTGAAGGTGTACCCAGTACGAATGCGCCTTTCTTCAACATGCTGCAAGATCAGGGGGTAATCCAAACCAATGCCCAAGACAAGGCAATCTGGAAAGCCACGATAGACAATGGTCGTGGCTGGCGAAACACCTTCACCCTGCTGAAGCTCTCACCGGCACTGATCTGGAATGATCCAAGTGATCGGCCCACAGCTTACGCTGGGACTCTTGAGGTAGAAGCTGGCAACCCGGTAGAAGACTCTGCAGCTGAAAATACCGTCGCCACACCGGCCAAAAAGTTGCCTTCGGAAATTCAATCCAGCCCTGTGCCGGCGCCTTTAGCACCGGCACAGCCATCACCGTTCGAACTACCTCAGCATTCCTCGAGCAGTACAGATGAATTTGACGAGCTACTGGCGCTCCTTGGTAACATCAATGAGCCATCAGAAGACACCAAAAACAAAGCGGTCTCAGCGGCACATACCGCGCCTCCGAAACTGGATGAAATCCAGCCTTCCCAAACCTCCAATCAAGGAGGTGCGCCTTTAGCAATAATCGAAGAAGTCACTCCGATGCCTAGCAATAACACCGAGATCGGTCAGGGATTTGTTGAATGGCTTAAGAAAGGCATCGCATCCCGGACCATCATTATCAACGATACCAAAGCGCTGGTTCATACCGTAGCAGGGACCGCTATGCTGGTAACGCCTGGAATTTTCAAACGCTACGTCCTTGAATTCCCCCATATCGAACAGCAAGCCAAAGTACAGCAAGTCAGCGCCTGGCAGCTGGTTCAACGTAGTTTCGAGAAACAGAAACTTCATCGAAAAACGCATAAGAGTTTGAATATTTGGACCTGTGACGTTGTTGGACCTCGAAAATCCAAGCAGCTCAAGGGGTACTTACTACTAGACCCGCGAACAATCTTCTCTGAGGTCCCTTTCGACAATATCAGCCTGTCCTTGAAGTCAGAAGCAACGGAGCCGCCACAATGACGACGCCCTCGAATCTGACGGAGGAATACATCTTTGCCCATGATCTGCGGCCTGCCAGTGCAAAGATCTATCGCGCCTCGACCAAAGCACTACTCAAGCATTTCCGAACGGCCTCAGTTGAGGAGATCGATCATCGTGCGGTTCTGACATGGCGAAAAAAAGTCCTTGAGAACGGATTATCCAAACGCAGCTGGAACACCTATTCAAATCACCTTCGAACTGTTTGGGGCTACGCCATAGAACACGGCCTGATGACCCATACCACGATCAACCCATTCAAGAAAACCAGCGTTATCCCACCAAAGCGAGCCAGCAAGACAATCAATGGAGACGCCATCCAACGAGCACGCAACTGGCTCATATCCCTTGTAGGCCAAGAACGTTGTACGCATGAACGTAGCCAGATCACACCTGCCTGGTTCTGGCTCAGCGTCTTCGAGATGTTTTATTACACAGGCATACGTCTGAATGCCCTGCTGTGCCTGCGTTACAAAGATATCGACTGGGACAGCCAGATGATCTTGGTCCGCGGTGAAACAGAGAAGACCCATCGGGAGTTTTTCCTCCCCATTATGGAAGGACTCGCTCCACACTTATCCAGGATCTTGGGGGAGGCCGAGAAAATCGGTTTTTCACCAGACGATCAGCTGTTCAACGTCAACAGATTCTCTCGTCACTTCCATGGCAAGGAAATGAACATCGACCTGGTGGAGTCAATGTACGGCAAGCTCACCGATAAGATCGGCGTGCGCATGACCCCTCACCGCTTCAGGCACACATTAGCAACAGACTTGATGAAGCAGCCTGAGCGAAACATTCATCTCACGAAAAGCCTGCTGAATCATTCGAATCTAGCGACAACGATGAATTACATAGAGGCGGACTACGACCATATGCGTGCTGTTCTACATGAGCGGAGTCGGGCTCAGGGCGCTCTGAGCCGAGTGACACGGGTTGATCCAAGTGGCAAACCCTCTGCCCCCTTACCCGCCAAAATAGGTGTGCATTCACAGGAAACCGCTCAACCAGAGCCCAAGAAGCTGCCAGCTCCACAACAATCTAGCAGCACAGAGGTCAGTATTGATCGGCGGACCAAGTCGACTGGCCGAAGCGCGCTACAGAAGGCTCTCGAGCTCGCATCTGCGCAACTGCATCGCGAGTCAATGACATGCTCTATGGACCCACCAGTAGATCAAGTAGAGCAGAGTCTACTATTGACGCTAATGGCGAGCGGGCTTGGTGTCGGCACATTCAGGAAACGCACCTCAACTGAGCATTCAATGCGAAGCTCATCATTTTCCAGAGCATCGCCCTAGTACGCTCATAATCAAAGCGCACTGGCTATAGGGAATTCTGGTTGGCCAGAGGCTTTCGCATGCCCGGAATAAAGAACCAGGTCGAAATCCGGATTTTTTCCAGACGAACGGTACGACTTTGCTCAAGGCACAAAAAAAGGCGTCATAAAGACGCCTTTTTCATTAAATATGGTCGGGGTAGGGGGATTCGAACTCCCGACATCCTGCTCCCAAAGCAGGCGCGCTACCGGACTGCGCTATACCCCGGAATGCGCATCGCAAAGCCTATGCACATTGACATCATGACGAACCGAAACTACTGTTCGCCTCAGACGGCTGCATGTCTACGGCGATATCTAAGTGCTGTAACACTTTCCAAAACCGTAAAACCGCCTCTATCAGAGCTAGAACCTCTGATTCTAAGATTTGATTCCAGCGTCAACTGGTCTCAAAAATGGTGGGTCGTGTGGGATTCGAACCTACGACCAATTGGTTAAAAGCCAACTGCTCTACCAACTGAGCTAACGACCCAAATATGGTCGGGGTAGGGGGATTCGAACTCCCGACATCCTGCTCCCAAAGCAGGCGCGCTACCGGACTGCGCTATACCCCGGTTTGAAATTGGCTCCGTGACCAGGACTCGAACCTGGGACCCAATGATTAACAGTCATTTGCTCTACCGACTGAGCTATCACGGAACTACATATTTCAAAGTTACTGCTGTGTTGCTTCCTCTTCGACCCTGTCCGTATCGCTACGTTAGCGTCTCTGAGGCGCGCTATTCTACAATCTTAAAAACCCCTGTCAACCCTTTAAATTGCTTTTAAGACAATGATTTGCGCTTCTTTCTGATTTCTTCTTGGGGAGAAGAAACCCGTGGGCTGACGTTGCTGCGGGGCGCACTTTACAAGCCTTTGCCTTACAGTTCAACGCCCTATCGAAAAAAAAGGCCCCGCAATGCGGGGCCTTCTCTGGTTGCGCCAAGCGCAGGCCTTAATGGAAGACGATTTCGTCGTCTTTCACCGTCGCCGTGACGCGGGTGCCAGGCATAAAGCTGCCCGACAGGATCAGCTGCGCCAGTGGGTTCTCGATCCAGCGCTGGATCGCACGTTTGAGTGGCCGTGCGCCATACACTGGGTCGTAACCGACCGCGATCAGCTTGTCCAACGCTTCGCTGCTCAACTCCAGGTCCAACTCGCGCTCAGCCAGACGGCTACGCAGGCGGCCCAACTGAATTTCGGTAATGCCCGCGATCTGATCCCGCGCCAGAGGCTCGAAGATCACCACTTCGTCGACCCGGTTGATGAATTCCGGACGGAAGTGCGTGGTCAACGCATCCATCACCGCCGCACGCTGGGCTTCACGATCACCCACCAATTCCTGGATCTGAGCCGAGCCCAGGTTGGAGGTCATCACGATCACCGTATTGCGGAAGTCCACCGTGCGCCCGTGGCTGTCCGTCAAGCGACCATCTTCCAGCACCTGCAGCAAGATGTTGAACACATCCGGGTGCGCCTTCTCGACCTCATCCAGCAGGATCACCGAGTAAGGCTTGCGCCGTACGGCTTCGGTCAGATAACCGCCCTCTTCGTAACCCACATAGCCTGGTGGCGCACCGATCAGACGAGCCACCGAGTGTTTCTCCATGAATTCGGACATATCGATCCGCACCATGGCCTCTTCAGTATCAAAGAGGAACTCGGCCAGGGCCTTGCACAACTCGGTCTTACCCACACCGGTTGGGCCGAGGAACATGAACGAGCCGCTTGGACGGTTCGGGTCGGACAAACCTGCCCGGGAACGCCGAACCGCGTTGGACACCGCCACCACTGCCTCTTCCTGGCCGATGACGCGCTGATGCAACAGGCTTTCCATCTTCAGCAACTTGTCGCGCTCGCCTTCGAGCATCTTCGACACGGGAATACCGGTCCACTTGGAGACCACTTCGGCAATTTCTTCCTCGGTCACCTTGCTGCGCAGCAACTGGTTCTCAGGCTTGCCGTGCTGGTCGACCATCTGCAGGCTGCGCTCCAGGTCCGGGATCACCCCGTACTGCAACTCGGCCATGCGGTTCAGGTCGCCTTTACGGCGCGCCGCTTCGAGTTCCTGACGGGACTGCTCGATCTTTTGCTGGATCTGCGCCGAACCCTGTACTTCGGCTTTTTCCGAGGTCCAGATTTCTTCGAGGTCCGAATACTCGCGTTCCAGGCGAACAATTTCTTCCTGGAGTTTTTCCAGACGCTTCTTGGCCGCTTCGTCTTCTTCTTTCTTCAGCGCCTGGGATTCGACTTTCAGTTGAATCAGGCGCCGATCCAGGCGATCAAGCACTTCCGGCTTGGAATCGATCTCCATACGGATGCGGCTTGCCGCTTCGTCGATCAGGTCGATAGCCTTGTCCGGCAACTGGCGATCGGTGATATAGCGGTGGCTCAATTTGGCCGCCGCAATAATCGCACCGTCGGTGATCGCCACCTTATGGTGGACTTCATAGCGCTCTTTCAGGCCACGCAGGATCGCGATAGTGTCTTCTTCGCTCGGTTCTTCCACCAGTACTTTCTGGAAGCGACGCTCAAGGGCTGCGTCCTTTTCGATGTACTGACGGTACTCGTTGAGCGTAGTAGCGCCGACGCAGTGCAACTCACCCCGCGCCAAGGCGGGCTTGAGCATGTTGCCGGCGTCCATGGAGCCTTCGCCCTTACCGGCGCCGACCATGGTGTGCAATTCGTCGATAAACAGAATGATCTGCCCTTCCTGCTTCGACAATTCGTTAAGCAAGGATTTGAGGCGCTCTTCGAACTCACCCCGGAACTTGGCACCGGCAATCAGCGAGCCCATATCCAGAGACAGCAGGCGCTTGCCTTTGAGGCCGTCTGGCACTTCACCATTAATGATGCGCTGGGCCAGGCCCTCGGCAATCGCGGTTTTACCCACGCCAGGTTCACCGATCAACACGGGGTTGTTCTTGGTGCGACGTTGCAACACCTGGATGGTGCGACGAATTTCGTCGTCACGGCCGATCACCGGGTCCAGCTTGCCTTCTTCGGCACGCTTGGTCAGGTCTACGGTGTACTTGTCCAAGGCCTGGCGCGACTCCTCATGGTTAGGGTCGTTCACCGCCTCGCCGCCACGCAGGTTGTTGATGGCGTTTTCCAGGGCTTTCTTGCTCACGCCCTGGCCCAGCAACAACTTGCCGAGCTTGCTGTTGTCGTCCATGGCGGCGAGCAACACCAATTCACTGGAGATGAACTGGTCACCTTTCTGCTGGGCCAGGCGGTCGGCCTGGTTGAGCAGGCGCGCCAGATCCTGGGACATATTCACGTCCCCGGTGGGATTCTGGATTTTCGGCAGTTGGTCGAGCTCTTTGCTCAACTCCTTGCGCAGGCTGTTGACGTCAAAGCCCACCTGCATCAGCAAGGGTTTGATAGAGCCACCCTGCTGTTCCAGGAGTGCCTGCATCAAGTGTGCAGGCTCAATGGCCGGGTGGTCGAGGCCCACCGCCAAGGATTGAGAGTCGGACAAGGCCAACTGTAATTTGCTGGTTAAACGATCAATACGCATTAGTCACCTTCCTTTTGAGCAGGCCGGAGCTATGAACAAACACATCCTGAATGAAGAAACCTGCCAGATACCCTTATAGATGGGGTGGATTCTGGGCGTTTCAAGCGGCGGACGGTTGATACAGATCAGGACAGTCTAGCGTTCAAGCCAGATAAGGGAGGCGAATCGGCCCGTACGTGGGCTTCGGCGATAAGAAAAGAAACGCGGGTCGGTCACAGTGCACAAACCGCCACCATACACAGCGCTAACACCGCGCGCGGCCAGACGCAGGCGCGCCAGTTGGTAAATGTCGGCCAGGTACTTGCCAGGGTTGTGGCTGGGAACAAAGGCCTCAGCGGTGGCACGCAGTTGCTGCATGAACACTTCACGCACTTCCGGGCCGACCTCAAAGGCTTGTGGGCCTATGGCAGGGCCGAGCCAGACCAGAACGTCTTCGGGTGCGCTATCCAGGCTTTCGAAAGCGGCCTCCAGCACGCCGGCCGCCAAACCACGCCAACCGGCATGGGCTGCGGCAACCCGGGTGCCCGCTCGATCACAGAACAGCGCAGGCAGGCAATCAGCGGTCATGGCTGTGCAGGCGATGCCAGCGGTGCTGGTCCAACTACCGTCAGCCTCGACAGTACGGCCCGGATCGGCCTCAACCACGCGAGTACCATGGACTTGACGCAACCAGGCAGGCTGGATATCGAAGGCCTCACTCAGGCGACGGCGATTCTCAAGGACGGCCTCGAGGCTGTCCTCGACATGATCACCCAGGTTGAGGCTGTCGAACGGCGCCAGGCTGACGCCGCCCGCACGGGTGGTGACGCAGGCTTTTACCCGAGCCGGCGCGGGCCAGTCAGGTATCAGCCAGTCACTCATCCGACAAACGCCTCGCGATCTTGCTTGAGCAGCGACAGCAGCCAGACCAGATCGTCTGGCAGTGGCGATTCCCAGCTCATGCGCTTACCGCTCGTCGGATGATCCAGTTCCAGGAAGCGTGCATGCAGTGCCTGGCGCGGGAACGTCTTGAGCGACTCAACCATGGTCTGGCTGGCCGCCGGCGGAATACGGAAGCGGCCACCGTAGGCCGGGTCGCCGACCAACGGGAAGTTGATGTGCGCCATGTGCACGCGAATCTGGTGGGTACGCCCGGTTTCCAGCTTGACCCGCACATGGGTGTGGGAACGGAAACGCTCCAGCACACGGTAGTGGCTGACGGCCTGCTTGCCACCTTCCATCACCGCCATACGCTGGCGCTGCTGGCCGTGACGACCAATGGGTGCGTTGATTTTGCCACCGGCCACAACGACGCCGATCACAATGCACTCATAGATGCGGCTGACGCTCCGGCTCTGCAATTGCGTAACCAGTTGCGTCTGCGCCTGAATGGTCTTGGCCACCACCATAAGGCCGGTGGTGTCCTTGTCCAGACGGTGAACAATGCCGCAGCGCGGCACATTGATGATGTCCGGCACGTGGTGCAACAGGGCATTGAGCAAGGTGCCATCAGCGTGCCCGGCGGCCGGGTGAACCACCAGGCCTGCGGGTTTGTTGATGACCAGGATGTCGTCGTCTTCATAGACGATATCCAGCTCGATGTCCTGGGCAACCCATTCTCCCTGGGCTTCCTGCTCGGCAGTCAGCTCAAGAATCGCACCGCCATGGACTATGTCTCGCGGGCGGATAACCGCTCCATCCACAGTCAGGCGGCCGTCTTTGATCCAGGCGGAAAGGCGCGAGCGCGAGTGCTCAGCGAATAATTGTGCGGCGACTTGATCGAGGCGTTGGCCGCCCAATTCGGACGGCACCTCTGCGCGAAGTTCAATTTTATCGGACATGCTCAGACTAGGCGTGGCGTAGCCTTTGGTTTCGGCTGCGCGCTTGTGGTTAAATACGGCGTCTTTTGCCCCGAGGCTTTCAACGGGGCGCTCATCATAACAGGACGGCCCCGCCCAAGACAGCGGCCGTCATAGGGACGCAAGCCGCCATGCAAGTGAAACACCTGCTGCTGATCGCCATCCTCGCCATGACTGCTGCTTGCTCGTCAACAAAGGACGTCGTCGACGAAAACCTGAGCGAAGTCGAGCTGTACCAGCAAGCTCAGACAGACTTGGACAATAATAGCTTCACCAGCGCCACAGCGAAGCTGAAGGCATTGGAGTCGCGTTACCCGTTCGGCCGCTATGCCGACCAGGCCCAGCTTGAGCTGATCTACGCCAACTACAAGAACGCCGAGCCGGAAGCTGCCAAGTCCGCTGCCGAGCGTTTCATCCGCCTGCACCCGCAGCACCCGAACGTGGACTACGCCTACTACATGAAGGGCCTGACCTCGTTCGACCAGGATGTTGGCCTGCTGGCGCGCTTCCTGCCGCTGGACATGACCAAGCGCGACCCGGGTGCTGCCCGTGACTCCTATAACGAGTTCGCCCAGCTGACCAGCCGCTACCCCAACAGCCGCTACGCGCCGGACGCCAAGCAGCGCATGATCTACTTGCGCAACCTGCTGGCTTCGTACGAGATCCACGTGGCCCACTACTACCTGACCCGTCAGGCTTATGTGGCCGCCGCCAACCGTGGCCGCTACGTGGTGGAAAACTTCCAGGAAACCCCGTCCGTGGGTGACGGCCTGGCCGTGATGACCGAGGCTTACCAGCGTCTGCACCTGGACACACTGGCGACGACCAGCCTGGAAACCCTGAAGCTCAACTACCCCGACCACCCTAGCCTGAAAGACGGCCAGTTCGTGCCTCAGGTTGCCGAAGCGGACAACCGTTCGTGGCTGAGCAAGTACACCCTGGGCCTGATCGAGTCCCGTCCACCACTGCCGCCGGGTGAAACTCGCGCCAATCAGGACGTGATCAAGATGTACCAGGACGCCAAGGACGCTATTCCTTCGGATCTCAAGCCGCACGACGAGAACGGTGATGTGATCGAAGAAGAAGAGCCGCAAGCCCTGGGCAACAACCAGGACCGCTCGTGGTTCAGCTACATGACCTTCGGTGTGTTCGACTGATTGTTCGACGCAACGCAAAAGGGAGCTCTGAAGGAGCTCCCTTTTTTATGAGCGAGTATTTATTGCCCTGTGCGCCCGTGACCACCTTGGCTAAACTGGCGCATTCCTTGTCGAGAAACTGCCCATCATGCTTCGTCTACTGTTCTGGATTGCCGTCATTGCTGCCGCGGTATGGTTCTGGCGCAAATTCAAAAAAAATGCCTCCCATCAGCAACGGCCTGCCGAACCGGATGCGGCCCTGATGGTGCGTTGCGCCCACTGTGGCGTGCACCTGCCGCAGGACCGCGCACTGAGTTCACGCCAGGAATGGTACTGCACCCAGGCGCATCTGGAACAAGGGCCAAAGTCTATTCAGCGTTGAGGCGACCTGCGGGGGCGTAAGGCGCTGGATCGATGATCGGAGCCCGCGCCAGCAGCAAGTCGGTGAACAACTGGCAAGATGCCGGTGCGAGTACCAGACCATTGCGGTAATGCCCGCAATTGAGCCACAACCCCTTGAAGCCAGGGACCTCACCGATAAACGGTATACCTTCGGGGGAGCCAGGCCGTAAACCGGCCCAATGCCCGACCACCTCGGCGTCCGCCAAGGCGGGAATCAGTTCCAGCGCAGACGCCTTGAGGCTTTCCAGCGCGGTGTCGGTTGGCGTCTTGTCGAATCCTTCATGCTCCAACGTGCTGCCGATCAGGATGTGCCCATCCCGCCGGGGAATCGCATAACGCCCCTTGGCCAGGACCATGCTGGATAAAAAGTCGGACGCGCATTTGTACAGGATCATTTGGCCTTTGACCGGCTCCACGGGTAGCCCCAAGCCCAGCGTACCCAACAATTGTCCGCTCCAGGCGCCGGCCGCGAGCACCACCTGATCCCCCAAAACCTGGCCCGTAGCGGTATTCACACCCACCACCCTGCCGTCGCCGAGCACAAAACCCGACACATCGCATTGCTCGCAAATCGTCACGTTCGGCAACGCCAGCAGGGCCGCCTTCAGTGATTTGACCAGGCGCGGGTTGCGTACGTTGGCCACATCGGCCATGTAGATCGCCTGAGAATAGCCACCCCCCAACACCGGCACCGCGTCATGGGCCGCAGATACGTCCACCTTGCTCAACGGTCTCCCTTCACGGGCAGCCCAGGCCAGTGCTTGCGCTTCGTCATCCAGGTCGAGCCAATACAACCCCGTGGTATGTACCTCTGGATCGACGCCGGTCGCTGCAAACAGCCGTTGCGCCAGTTGCGGGTAAAAATCCTGGGACCAATGGGCCAAGGCAGTGACCGCCTGGCTATAGCGCCACGGGTACAACGGCGAGACAATCCCACCGCCCGCCCAGGAAGACTCTTGCCCAAGCCCACCGCGCTCCAGCAGCGTGACCGCCTGGCCCTCACTGGCGAGGTTGTACGCCGTCAACAGCCCGATTACTCCGCCGCCGACAATCACCACTTGCTGTTGCTTAGCCATCATTTGATCCAGCCGATAAACAGGGAAAGGCGCGCCCGGCGCCCACGCTTCAAGTACGCTCATCCTTGCCCCCAGCAGACCTTGGGCGACATTTCAGGCCCTGCTCCCGGGTTGCCGCGCATACCGGTGCTGGTCAAGCTGAATGCTGCGCATGCGTCGTTCGCCATGACCGAGTCCGCAGCGGGAGTGGCGAGCAGGTCAAAATCCTGAGGGTTGAGGACGGCACTGATTCTATAATGATCATTGCCCGCGCTGACGTCGCCTGCATCAATAAAAGTGCCATTCCTCGTATAAGAACGCTCCAGGTGCTGGGCCTGTTCGCTCAACAACGCGACGATCTGCGCCCGATACACCTTCTTCACCTGGCTGAGGTACCCGGGATACGCAATCCCGGCCAGCAACGCGATGATCGCCACGACGATCAGTAACTCAATCAGGGTAAAACCCTGGCTCTCCTTGCCCATCCGATTGCTCCTTATTGAAGTTGCCGCCATAAGACCCGTCGAAACTTGACGCGGCCGCCCTCCTCCACCCGTGCATAGACCGTCTCCAGCACCGTGCGCGTTTGCCCCGCAAGCCCGACCGAGGTGACACGAAAAAGTGTGCCTAAGGTTTGGGGGGGTAAATGAGCAAGCCCTGCACCTTCCCCAAGAGATTGAATGCCATAAAACCCATCCTTCAAGGCGAGCCAGGTGACCGCCGAGACCGGGTTCGTCCCGGCCGCCGTCAAGGAAGACGCTTCAGCAGGCGGCGCACAACGGATGATCGAGTGGCAGACAGGCATCGCCTGGCCAACCTTTTGCACGGTCGACTCCCCCAATCTCAGGCCGCTTTCGGCAGATTGAAGCGATTGATTGCGATGCCACAGGCTGCTCGCGACTTTTTGCTGGGAGACCGCAGCCTGTATTGATGACAGTCCCACCTGCGACAGCACCAACAGGAACACCAGACTGATCAGCAGCACCATCCCGGTCTGCCGTACATGAATGCCGCCATGCATGATCATTGCCCCTACCCCAGCCGATTTCGCAGTGCCGCCACGACACTGTAGGTCTGGTCCTTCACCCGCCCAGCGGGGTCTTGAAGGGTCATGAGGATGCGCACGCTACGTATCAGCGACTCATCGGCGGGATGGCTGTCATAGCGCTCCACAACTGTTGATGCCGAGGTGGCTGCCATGCCGAAGCTGACGTCGAACGCCCTTACGTTATCCATCAATACCGCCCTGGCCGGCGCCGCCGGGGTACTGATCTTCAACTGGCCCGATTCGTAGGTGTAGGTAAGTTGGCGTATGCCAAAGCGAAGTTGGCCGGGCTCGGCGCCGGGTGGCGTGCCTGCATAAGCCCTGGCCGCCTCCTTGCAGTCGGACAACACTGTCCAGTCAGGCCTGCCGACGCCATCGCCGACATTCGCGGTCACCAGCGTCAGTGACTTCGCACTCCCCGCCGCTTCCCAGCTTATCGGCCGATCAAAGGCAGCCGGAGCATTGTCGATAGCGGCCACGGCCAAACACCCCAGCATGCCCGCCTGGCGAATATCCTGGGTGATCTTGCTCAGCACAAAGCGCGCATCATCCTGCAGCACCATGGCGGCCTGCTGGCTGGCATGGGTCAACCGCGAGCTGATCAGTATCTGGCTTGCCCCCAGTATCATGACCAACCCGATGGCGAGCGCCAGCAACACTTCCACCAGGCTGAAACCTCGCCCAAGACGCTTCATTGCGACACTCCCTGTTCATTGCTGATGCGACTGGTCAGGGTGAAGGTTTCCCGCGCCCCAGGGCGATTTGCTGCCCGAGCATCCGCCCAACTGATGCTGATGGTGACCTCGTGCCCGTTCACCACCACTGATCCTTTGGCATCCTCGCCGGCAAAACCCATGATATTGGCTTCGAAATCGTGCAGGTCCAGGTCACGTACGCTGGCGGTGGCAGTGCTGGGTGGCGCCAGCTCCGCCCGGCCCCATGTGTAATCGGCGCCAGCATTGCTGCGAATGCGGTCGAGCATGTCGTAGGCAATAAAACTGGCTTGGCTGGTCATCCTGGCGCTGTTGGTGTACTTGAGCGCGTTGAGTTGCAGCACCGCAGCGCCCATCAGGCCGATCGCCAAAATCAACAGCGCGACCAGCACCTCGACCAGTGTCATGCCGGATTGGCGCAAGTGCGCAACGCGCAGGAATCGGTTCTGGCAGGCAGGCATTTGCGTCGTCATCCATGTCGAAGGCCGGAGAAAAAAGCAGGCAAGGCCTGCTGTGCGACCCAAGACTAGCGTCGGTTTTCGAGCGGCGCTGCTCCCGGAACAAAGGGAAATACTTTGGACATAAAGGCCATCATCCAGCGCCAAGGACCAAGCGCTATACCTAGAAAACCCACTCGTGCCCATGGAGGGAACGCACATGAAACAAAAAGGATTCACCCTGATTGAAAAGCTGCTGGGGCTGATCGTCACCAGTTTTCTCGCGCAACTGGCCGTACCCGGTTTCAAGGGCTTGCTTGAATCGCAACAACGACAAAACGCGGCCCAAGCACTCGCCTCCGGGCTGCGCTACGCACGCACCGAGGCCATCGCGCGCAACCGGGCGGTGGTCATTCATGCAAAGGACGAGGACTGGAGCCTGGGATGGCGCGTGATACTGGATGTGAGTGGGCGCGGCCACCTGGATGACGACAATCCAGTATTGCTGGAGCGCGAGGGCAATGGGCGCGTGTCGGTGGCCGGGAATGGCCCGGTTACGAGCCAGGTGCGCTTCAACGGCCTGGGGGAGCCGGTGTTTGCCGGCGGGGGATTTCGTGCCGGCACCGTACATGTGTGTGACAAGGACCAGGCACAGAGCCTGTATCAGATCGTGCTGGCCCCCAGCGGGCGCATCAGCCTGCGCAGTGACAAGACCGAACAGGCATTATGCCGAGGCTATTCCAGCACCCTGGCCGTCAGAGCAGCGAGCGGACCCGCAGTTCCTTGGGCATGGAGAACGTGATGTTTTCTTCACGGCCCGCCAGCTCATCGGCGCCGGTGGCACCCCAGGCTTGCAACTGTTGGATCACACCGCGCACCAGTACTTCCGGAGCGGAGGCGCCCGCCGTGATGCCGATACGCTCGACACCGTCGAACCAGCTGCGCTGCATGTCTTCGGCGCCGTCGATCAGGTACGCCGGTGTGGCCATGCGCTCGGCCAGCTCGCGCAGGCGGTTGGAGTTGGAACTGTTAGGGCTGCCGACCACCAGCACTACATCGCATTCGTCCGCCAGTTGCTTGACCGCATCCTGGCGGTTTTGCGTGGCGTAGCAGATGTCATCCTTGCGGGGGCCGCCAATAGCAGGAAACCGCGTGCGCAGGGCGTCGATGACGCGGCTGGTATCGTCCATGGACAAGGTGGTCTGGGTGACGAAAGCCAGACGATCAGGGTTGTGTACCTGCAAGTTGGCAACGTCTTTTTCGTCTTCCACCAGGTAGATGGCGCCGCCGTTGCTGGCGTCGTACTGGCCCATGGTGCCTTCGACCTCCGGGTGACCGGCATGGCCGATCAGGATGCATTCGCGACCGTCGCGGCTATAACGGGCCACCTCGATGTGCACCTTGGTCACCAGCGGGCAGGTGGCATCGAACACTTTAAGGCCACGGCCAGCCGCTTCGGTACGCACGGCCTGGGACACGCCATGGGCACTGAAGATGACGATAACGTCGTCGGGTACCTGATCGAGTTCTTCGACAAAGATCGCACCGCGTGCGCGCAGGTCTTCGACCACGAACTTGTTATGCACGACTTCGTGGCGCACATAAATCGGCGGCCCGAAGACCTCCAGGGCGCGGTTGACGATTTCGATCGCCCGGTCCACGCCAGCGCAGAAGCCACGGGGGTTGGCGAGTTTGATTTGCATGCTGTGCCTCGTGCCTTGCAGGCCAAGAAATTGGATCAACTCAGCTCTATAGAATAAGCATCTGTGGGAGCGGGCTTGCCCGCGATGCAAACGACTCGATGTATCAGATACACCTAGGTGATGCTATCGCAGGCAAGCCAGCTCCCACACAAGCCAGCCCCACAGGAACCGGTTTCGTCAGTTAGAGCGCTTTAACGTCGATGATTTCAACATCAAACGTCAAGGTTTTACCGGCCAACGGATGGTTGAAATCGATGGTCACTTGCGCATCATCGAAGGCTTTAACCACACCGGGCAATTCGGTATTGGCCGCATCATTGAAGATCACCAGCAAACCTTCCGACAGGTCCATACCTTCGAACTGCGAACGCGGGATGATCTGCACGTTTTGCGGGTTGGGTTGGCCGAAAGCGTTTTCCGGCAGGATCTGCAGGTTGCGCTTGTCGCCCGCCTTGAACCCGAACAATGCCGCTTCAAAACCAGGCAGCAGGTTACCGTCGCCAACCTTGAAGGTCGCCGGGGCTTTGTCGAAGGTGCTGTCGACCGTGTCGCCATTTTCCAGGCGCAATGCGAAATGCAAAGTGACTTCCGTGTTCTGGCCGATGCGTTGCTCAGCCAATACCTGATCAGTCATTGACGGTTTCTCCGGTTTTCTTGCTCTTGAACATATCCAGCGCCAGCATGATTGCACCAACGGTGATGGCGCTGTCGGCAAAGTTGAACGCCGGGAAGTAGTGGCGGTTCTGCCAATGCACCAGGATGAAGTCGATCACATGGCCCAGGGCGATGCGGTCATACAGGTTACCCAGCGCGCCGCCCAACACCAGGGCCAGCGCGATAGCCAGCCAGGTGTCGTCGCGGCCCAGGCGCTTGAGCCACACCACCAGCACGGCGCTGACCACCACGGCGATCAGCGCGAACAGCCAGCGCTGCCAGCCACCGCCATCAGCGAGGAAGCTGAAGGCGGCACCCGTGTTATAGGCCAGGGTCCAGCTGAAGTAATCCGGGATCACCACGATTTGCTGGAACATTTCCAGGGAGCCCTCGAAGTGAGCCTTGCTGACCTGGTCAATGACCAGCACCAGCAGGCTCAGTACGAGCCAGCCCAGACGTCCGAAACGACTGGCTGTATTAGGCATAGTGACGAACCTCGCCTTCACCGCTGATGTTGTCGACACAACGACCACAGATTTCCGGGTGCTCAGGGTTCACGCCGACATCTTCACGGCAGTGCCAGCAACGGGCGCATTTAGGGAAGGCCGACTTCACCACCTTGAGCTTCAGGCCCGGCACCTCGGTGACCACGGCATCTGCCGGGGCCTGGGCGAAAGGTGCCAGGCTCGCGGTGGAGGTGATCAGTACGAAGCGCAGTTCGTTGCTCAGCTTGGCCAGGTCGGCAGTCAGGCCGTCCTCGGCAAACAAGGTGACTTCGGCTTGCAGGTTGCCGCCCACGGCCTTGGCCGCACGCTGAACTTCCAGCTCCTTGTTCACCGCAACCTTGACAGCCATGACGCCTTCCCAGTACTCGCGGCCCAGTTCGAAGTCGGCCGGCAGTTCGGTCAGGCCTTCGTACCAGGTGTTGAGCATGACCGACTCGTTACGCTCGCCCGGCAGGTATTCCCACAGCTCGTCGGCGGTGAACGCCAGGATCGGCGCGATCCAGCGCACCAGCGCTTCGCTGATGTGGTACAGCGCGGTCTGCGCCGAACGGCGAGCCTTGCTGTTGGCGCCGGTGGTGTACTGGCGGTCCTTGATGATATCGAGGTAGAAACCGCCCAACTCCTGCACGCAGAAGTTGTGGATCTTGGAGTAGACGTTCCAGAAGCGGTATTCGCCGTAGTGTTCCTGCAACTCGCGCTGCAACAACAGGGTACGGTCCACGGCCCAACGGTCCAGCGCGAGCATGTCTTCGGCCGGCAGCAGGTCGGTGGCCGGGTTGAAACCGGTCAGGTTCGACAGCATGAAGCGCGCGGTATTGCGGATACGACGGTAGGCGTCGGCGCTGCGGGCCAGGATCTGGTCCGACACGGCGATTTCACCCGAATAATCGGTGGAAGCCACCCACAGACGCATGATGTCGGCGCCCAACGTATCGTTGATCTTTTTCGGTTCGATCACGTTCTTCAGCGATTTGGACATCTTGCGGCCCGTCTCGTCGACGGTGAAGCCGTGGGTCAGCAGCTCGCGGTACGGCGCGTGGTTGTCGATGGCGCAACCGGTCAGCAGCGACGAGTGGAACCAGCCACGGTGCTGGTCCGAACCTTCCAGGTACAGGTCGGCACGCGGGCCGGTCTCGTGGCCCATAGGGTGCGAACCGCGCAGCACGTGCCAATGAGTGGTGCCCGAATCGAACCACACGTCGAGGGTGTCGCTGATCTTGTCGTACAGCGGCGCTTCATCGCCCAACAGCTCGGCGGCGTCCAGCTTGAACCAGGCTTCGATGCCTTCCTGTTCAACGCGCTGGGCCACGACTTCCATCAGCTCGACGGTGCGCGGGTGCAGCTCACCGCTTTCCTTGTTCAGGAAAAACGGGATCGGCACGCCCCAGTTACGCTGGCGGGAGATGCACCAGTCAGGACGGTTGGCGATCATCGAGTGCAGGCGCGCCTGGCCCCAGGCCGGGACGAACTTGGTGTCTTCGATGGCTTTGAGCGAGCGTACACGCAGGGTGTCGCCGCTGGTCGGCTCTTTGTCCATGCCGATAAACCACTGCGCCGTAGCGCGGTAGATCAGCGGGGTCTTGTGACGCCAGCAATGCATGTAGCTGTGCTGGATGGTGGCGGTTTGCATCAACGCACCGACTTCACGCAGCTTTTCGATGATCGGCTGGTCAGCCTTGAAGATGAACTGGCCACCGAAGAACTCGAGCGAAGGCACGTAGACGCCATTGCTCTGCACCGGGTTGATGATGTCATCGTTGACCATGCCGTACTTCTTGCAGATCACGAAGTCGTCCACCCCATAGGCAGGCGAGCAGTGGACAATGCCGGTACCCGAACCCAACTCGACGTAGTCAGCCAGGTACACCGGCGACAGACGGTCATAGAACGGGTGACGGAAGTTAATCAGCTCCAGCGCAGAACCAGTGGTGGTGGCGATCACCGAACCTTTTAGTTCGTAACGCGCCAGGCACGACTCGACCATTTCTTCGGCCAGCACCAGCAGGCGATCACCGACGTCCACCAGGGCGTAGGTGAATTCCGGGTGCACGTTCAGCGCCTGGTTGGCCGGGATGGTCCACGGGGTAGTGGTCCAGATCACGATGGCCGCTGGCTTGCTCAGGCTTGCCAGGCCAAAGGCCTCGGCCAGCTTGGCGTCGTCGGCGATCGGGAAGGCCACGTCGATGGTCGAGGACTTCTTGTCTTCGTACTCCACTTCCGCTTCGGCCAGGGCCGAACCGCAGTCGAAGCACCAGTTCACGGGCTTGAGGCCCTTGAACACGAAACCGCCCTTGACGATTTCAGCCAAGGCGCGGATTTCACCGGCCTCGTTCTTGAAGTTCATGGTCTTGTAGGGGTTGTCCCACTCGCCCAGCACGCCCAGGCGGATGAATTCGGACTTCTGGCCTTCGATCTGCTCAGTGGCGTAGGCACGGCACAGTTCGCGGGTCTTGTCCGCGCCCAGGTTCTTGCCGTAGGTCACTTCAACTTTATGCTCGATCGGCAGGCCATGGCAGTCCCAGCCCGGAACGTAGGGCGCGTCAAAGCCCGACAGGGTTTTGGAGCGCAGGATCATGTCCTTGAGAATCTTGTTCAGCGCATGACCGATATGAATCGTGCCGTTGGCATAAGGAGGGCCGTCGTGCAGGACGAATTTCGGACGATCCTTGCCAATTTCGCGCAACTTTCCGTACAGGCCAATACTGTCCCAGCGCTGCAAGATCTGCGGTTCGCGCTGTGGCAGGCCGGCCTTCATTGGGAAGGCGGTGTCCGGAAGGTTTAGCGTGGCTTTATAGTCGGTCATTTAAGGCTCTTCGGTTAGCGATGGGCGCTAGGTGCGGCTAGTGCACGGGCGGCGGCGACATCCGCATTGATCGCCGTTTTCAACGCCTCCAGGGAGGCGAAACGCTGCTCTTCACGCAGCTTCTGGTGGAAAACCACCGTCAAACGCCGGTCGTATAAATCACCGGCAAAATCCAAAAGGTGAACTTCCAGGTGGGCCTTGCCATCACCTGCAACCGTGGGCCTGACGCCTATATTGGCGACTCCTGGCCACGATTGGCCGTCGATGTCGACGCTTACCAGGTAAACCCCGGTCAGCGGCACACGACGGCGCTTGAGTTGCACGTTGGCGGTTGGCGTGCCCAATTGGCGCGCCAGCTTCTGGCCGTGCAATACCCGTCCGGCAATGCGGAACGGGCGACCGAGCAAACGCTCGGCCAGGTCGAAGTCGGCGGCGGCCAGGGCGTTACGCACCTGGGTGCTGCTCACGCGCAGGCCGTCCAGTTCGACGGTTTGCGCGGCTTCGACAGTGAAACCCTGATTGACGCCGGCATGTTGCAGGAAATCGAAATCCCCGACCCGGTCACAACCGAAATGGAAGTCGTCGCCGACCTCCAGGTGCTGTACACCCAAGCCGTCCACCAGGATGCGGTCGACGAACTCGGCGGCGCTGAGGCTGCGCAAACGCTGGTTGAATGCCAGGCAGAGGACACGGTCCACGCCCTCCTCCGCCAACAGTTGCAGCTTGTCCCGCAAGCGCGCCAAGCGGGCCGGCGCGGTTTCGGGGGTAAAGAACTCCCGCGGTTGTGGCTCAAAAATCACCACGCAGCTGGGCACGCCCAACTCGACCGCACGCTCGCGCAGCCGAGCCAGGATAGCCTGGTGGCCACGGTGAACACCGTCAAAGTTGCCAATAGTGGCGACGCAGCCCCGATGCTCGGGGCGCAGGTTGTGGAGACCTCGAACCAGCTGCATAACGCGCTTCTTGCTCATAAAGTGGTCGATTATAACCACACCCAGCCCCGGACGACAGGCAACTGCGCAGGCCAAATGGGTCGAATCGATAAAACAACCGTTTTATCGCGGCAAAGTCTCTATCCCAACGACTTGCGATTGAAATCACGCAGGCGGAAACCCTGCAACAGCAACATCCCGAAGTACACCGCCACGCCCGCGACCACCAATACACCCAGGCGCATGAAGCGCTCCAGCATATTACCTTGGTCCCAGGCCGGCATGAGGTGCATCAGGGCAAAGAGCACAACCGACATCGCGGCGACCGCCACCAGCAGCTTGAGCGCAAACACGCCCCAGCCGGGCTGTGGTTGGTACATCTGCTGTTTACGCAATTGGTAAAACAGCAGGCCTGCGTTTATACATGCCCCCGCGCTGATCGCCAAAGCCAGGCCGGCGTGGGCCAGCGGGCCGATAAACACCAGGTTGAGCAGTTGAGTAACAACTAGGGTGAAAATCGCGATTTTCACCGGGGTACGGATGTTTTGCTGAGCGTAGAAGCCGGGCGCCAGCACTTTGATCACGATAATGCCGAGCAGACCGACGGAGTAGGCGACCAGCGCATGCTGGGTCATCAAGGCGTCATGGGCGTCGAACTGCCCGTATTGAAACAGCGAGACCGTCAACGGTTCGGCGAGGATGCCCAGGGCCAGGGCGCACGGCAACACCAGCAGAAAGCATAGGCGCAGGCCCCAATCGAGTATGCGTGAGTATTCCTGGCGATCCTTGCTGGCGTAGGTACGCGCCAGGGTCGGCAGCAGGATGGTGCCCAACGCCACGCCCAGCACACCGGATGGCAATTCCATCAGGCGGTCGGCGTAGTACATCCACGACACCGAGCCGGATACCAGCAACGAGGCGAACGCGGTGTTGATGATCAGGGAAATCTGACTGACCGACACCCCGAGGATCGCCGGCAGCATGTTGCGCATCACGCGCCAGACGCCGGAATCCTTGAGGTTCAAGCGCGGCAGTACAAGCATGCCGATTTTTTTCAGGTGCGGCAGCTGGTACAGCAACTGTGCCAGGCCGCCGGCCAGGACCGCCCAGCCCAGGGCCATGACGGGCGGATCGAAATACGGCGTAAGGAACAACGCAAAAATAATCATGCTGACGTTCAGCAAGGTCGGCACAAAGGCCGGTACCGAGAAACGATTCCAGGTATTGAGGATCGCCCCGGCGAGCGAAGACAGGGAAATCAGCAATATATAAGGAAAGGTCACCCGCAGCAGATCAGTGGTCAGCGCGAACTTTTCCGGCGTATTGGCAAAACCGGGCGCCGTGGCCCAGATCACCCAGGGCGCGGCGAGCATCCCGACGATGGTTACCAGCATCAGCACCAGCGTCAGCAAACCTGAGACGTAGGCGATAAACGTACGGGTCGCCTCCTCGCCATGCTGGGTCTTGTACTCGGCCAGAATCGGCACGAACGCCTGGGAAAACGCGCCTTCGGCAAAGATCCGCCGCAACAGGTTGGGCAGTTTAAAGGCAATAAAGAACGCATCCGTGGCCATGCTGGCGCCAAAGATGCGGGCCAGCAGGGTGTCACGCACGAACCCCAACACCCTGGAAATCATCGTGATAGAGCTGACGGCAGCCAACGATTTGAGCAGATTCATTGAAAGAGTTTGCGCCTATAGATAAAGAGCAGGCGAACTACGCGCCCACTTATGCGATACTGCGCGCCTGCAACAGCACAGAGCCAAAGCTCGCGAGTTTACAGGTCAAGCGCCGGAAATAAATCACCCGCCTCTTCAGATCGACCACTCAGCAGTTCGCATCAGCCGCCCTTGACAACCCGTCAAGTCATCGGCATGATTCGCGGCCTATTTTGTTTGCTATTTCCTAAAAAGTCTTTCGAGGAGCTCGACGGTGGCCAACACACCTTCCGCCAAAAAACGTGCAAAACAGGCTGAGAAGCGTCGCAGCCACAACGCCAGCCTGCGTTCCATGGTTCGCACCTACATCAAGAATGTAGTCAAAGCCATCGACACCAAAGACGCTGAAAAAGCTCAAGCAGCTTACGTTCTGGCTGTGCCTGTTATCGACCGTATGGCCGATAAAGGCATCATCCACAAGAACAAGGCCGCTCGCCATAAGAGCCGCCTGAATGGCCACATCAAGGCTCTGAGCGTTCCTGCTGCAGCCTAAGTGGTAACAACTGCCACGTAGCCCAGGTTGCGTAACAGTTAAGAAATGCCCCGTACCGAAAGGTCCGGGGCATTTTTGTTTGCCCCCTGAAAACTGTAGGAGCGAGCTTGCTCGCGAAGATCGTTAACGATGACGCGGGAAGCCTGGTGCCCGAGGGGTTCTCAGGTTTTTCGCGAGCACGCTCGCGCCTACAGAAAGTTGACCGGGAATATTCTCAAGGCAAAAAAACGCCCCGAACCAGTCGGGGCGTTTTTGATACCGATTGATCAAACCACAATCAATGGTGATGACCGCCTTCACCGTGGACGTGGCCGTGAGCCACTTCTTCCTGGGAAGCGTCGCGGATGGCCACGATCTTCACTTGGAAGTTCAGGCGCTGGCCCGCCAGAGGGTGGTTGCCGTCAACGGTAACGTCGTCGCCGTCCAGGTCGCGGATGGTGACGATCTGCATTTGGCCGTCCGGCGAGGAAGCGTGGAACTGCATGCCCACTTCCAGCTCATCAACACCTTCGAACATGCTGCGGCTCAAGGTGCTGACCAGTTCGGCGGAGTATTCGCCGTAGGCATCTTCAGGTTCTACGGCGACGGTCAGTTCGTCACCGACGTTCTTGCCTTCCAGAGCCTTTTCCAGGCCCGGGATGATGTTACCTGCGCCTTGCAGGTAAACCAGCGGCGCGCCGCCGGCGGAGCTGTCGATGACCTCACCAGCGTCGTTGGTCAGGGTATAGTCGATGGAGACAGCCTTGTTAGCGGCGATCGTCATGGGGCGAGACCTTTTGCAAAAGAATGAAGAACGGACAAGTCTAAACAAGGATTTGCCCGAAAGCGAACGGAACCCGGACGGACGGGGCCGATCAACGGTCACGATCACAGGTTTTCATCAGGACGACGATGGCCACTGGGTGGCCGAGCTGTCCTGCGGCCACACCCAGCACCTGCGCCACCAACCGCCCTGGCAGTCGCGCCCCTGGGTGCTCGACCCCGCGCAACGCCTTGAAAAAATAGGCCAGGCCTTTGCGTGCGGCTGGTGTGCGCAAGGGCACGAATAACGATAACCTTGGCGCCTGATTCGCGGTAGGCACTCACCCATAGAGCGCCACCCAAGCCATGCACCTCCAGAGAATTCGCATGCAGACTTTTTTTATCGCGCCCACCGATTTTGGTGTGGGTCTGACCTCCATCAGCCTTGGGCTGGTGCGCACCCTGGAACGGGCCGGCCTGAAAGTCGGTTTTTTCAAACCCATCGCCCAGCCACACCCTGGCGATACCGGGCCGGAACGCTCCACCGAGCTGGTGGCGCGCACCCACGGCCTGAAACCGCCGCAGCCCCTGGGCCTGGCTCACGTGGAGCGCATGCTCGGCGACGGCCAGCTCGATGAGCTGCTCGAAGAGATCATCACCCTTTACCAACAGGCAGCCGTAGGCAAAGACGTGCTGATCGTCGAAGGCATGGTGCCGACCCGCAGCGCCAGCTACGCGGCACGGGTCAACCTGCACCTGGCCAAGAGCCTGGACGCCGAAGTGATCCTGGTCTCGGCGCCGGAAAATGAAGTGCTCACCGAGCTTTCCGGCCGTGTGGAATTGCAGGCCCAACTGTTTGGCGGTCCCAAAGACCCGAAAGTGCTGGGCGTAATCCTCAACAAGGTACGCACCGACGAAAGCATGGAAGCCTTCTCGGCGCGCCTCAAAGAGCATTCGCCGCTGTTGCGCAGCGGCGATTTCCGGCTGCTCGGCTGCATCCCCTACCAACCCGAGCTGAATGCCCCGCGCACCCGCGACGTGGCCGACCTGATGGGCGCGCAGATCCTCAACGCCGGCGACTACGAAAGCCGGCGCATGACCAAGATCATCATTTGCGCACGCACCATGCGTAACACCGTCGAGCTGCTCAAACCCGGCGTGTTGGTGGTGACCCCGGGAGATCGCGATGACATCATCCTCGCCGTCAGCCTGGCCGCCATCAATGGCGTGCCGCTGGCCGGGCTGCTGCTGACCAGCGACACCCTGCCCGACCCACGCATCATGGATCTGTGCCGGGGCGCCTTCCAGGCCGGGTTGCCGGTGTTGTCGGTGAGCACCGGCTCCTATGACACCGCCAACCAGCTCAATAGCCTCAACAAGGAAATCCCTATCGATGACCGCGAGCGTGCGGAAATCATCACCGACTTCGTCGCCAGCCACCTCGATGCGCGCTGGCTGCACCAGCGTTGCGGCACGCCGCGGGAGATGCGCCTGTCGCCGGCGGTGTTCCGTTACCAGTTGATCCAACGCGCCCAGGCCGCCAACAAACGCATCGTGTTGCCCGAAGGCAGCGAGCCGCTGACCGTACAGGCCGCCGCAATCTGCCAGGCCCGCGGCATTGCCCGTTGCGTGCTGCTGGCCAAGCCTGCGGATGTGGAGGCAGTCGCCCGCGCCCAGGGTATCGACCTGCCCGAAGGCCTGGAGATTCTCGACCCCGACCTGATTCGCCAACGCTACGTGGAGCCAATGGTCGCCTTGCGCAAGAGCAAAAGCCTCAACGCGCCCATGGCCGAGCAACAACTGGAAGACACCGTGGTGATCGCCACCATGATGCTCGCTCTCGACGAAGTGGATGGCCTGGTCTCCGGCGTTATTCACTCCACCGCCAATACCATTCGCCCTGCCCTGCAACTGATCAAGACCGCGCCGGGCTGCACCTTGGTGTCGTCGGTGTTCTTTATGCTGTTCCCCGAGCAGGTACTGGTGTACGGCGACTGCGTGATGAACCCGCACCCAAGCGCTGCGGAACTGGCGGAAATCGCCCTGCAAAGCGCCGACTCGGCGGCCGCGTTCGGCATCACGCCACGGGTGGCGATGATCAGCTATTCCAGCGGTGACTCGGCCAGCGGCGAGGAGGTGGAAAAAGTCCGCGAAGCCACCCTGCTCGCCCACGAACAACAAAGCTCGCTGCTGATCGACGGCCCGTTGCAATACGACGCTGCCGCCAACGAAAACGTCGCCCGACAACTGGCGCCCAACAGCCAGGTGGCAGGCAAGGCCACCGTCTTTGTATTCCCGGACCTGAACACCGGCAACACCACCCACAAAGCCGTACAACGCAGCGCCGATTGCGTGAGCCTGGGGCCGATGCTCCAGGGCCTGCGCAAACCGGTCAATGACCTGCCACGAGGCGCCCAGGTGGACGACATCGTGTACACCATCGCCCTGACGGCGATCCAAGCCGCCAACCGACCCATGGATATCTAAATGCTGGATTTTCTACCTGCCGCCGTGCGCGGGGTGATCGCTTCGCTGTTGCTGGCGCTGAACACGATCCTGCTGTGTTCGTTCCTGTTTATCGTGGCGCTGTTCAAGGCGCTGCCGTTCGCCAAGCGCCTGAGCGAATGGCTGATGAACCACACCCATGAAGCCTGGGTCACCAACAACAAGGGTTGGATGAACCTGGTGCGCCGTACGCGCTGGCACCTGACTGGCCTTGAGGGCCTGGACTACCAGCACTCGTACCTGGTGACCAGCAACCATCAGAGCTGGGTCGACATCATGGTGTTGCAGTACGTGCTCAATCGGCGCATTCGCCCCCTGAAGTTCTTCCTCAAGCAAGAGCTGATCTGGGTACCGGTGATTGGTCTGGCGTGGTGGGCGCTGGGCTTCCCCTTCATGAAGCGCTACAGCAAGGCTTATTTGGAGAAGCACCCGGAGAAGAAAGGCAAAGACCTGGAAACCACGCGCAAGACCTGTGCGAAGTTTCGCGACAATCCCGTGGGGATTTTCAACTTTGCCGAAGGCACACGCTTTACGCCGGGCAAGCATGCGCAGCAGCAGTCACCGTTTCGCTACCTGCTTAAACCCAAGGCGGGCGGCATTGCGTTTGTGTTGGATGCCATGGGCGAGCAGCTCAAGTCACTGATCAATGTGACCATCCACTACCCCGCCGGGCGCCCAGGTTATTGGGATTTGCTGTGCGGTAACGTGAAGGACGTGGTGGTGCACTTTGAAGAGGTGCAGATACCGGCCGAATTCATCGGCAAGAATTATGAGCAGGATGGGGAATATCGACTGGCGTTCCAGGGCTGGATCAACCAGTTGTGGCAAGACAAGGATGCATTGTTGGAACAGCTGCACAAAGACTTTCCGGCCAGCCGCTGATCAACATGTGGATGCAATTTAATGTGGGGGCTGGCTTGCCTGCGATAGCGGTGGATCAGCTAAGGATCAATAAACTGACAGTCTGCTATCGCAGGCAAGCCAGCTCCCACATTGACCGAGTCCATATTTGAGAATATGTAAAAAGCCCGCCACCGGGTAACCGGTGGCGGGCTTTTTTGTGCGGCAATTAAAGCTTAGATCGCGCCGCGCTGACGTAACAGTTCCAGCACTTGCTTGACGCTGTCTTCCAGCGACAACGCCTGGGTGTCGATCACAAGGTCGGCATTCAGCGGCACGTCATACGGGAAGGATTCGCCAGGGATGTTATCCCCACCGGCCGCGTACAAACCTTGCGGGTCACGCTCGGCGCACACCAACGGCGATGCCTGCACGTAGACGGTCAGCAGTCGGTCCGCACCAATCAGCGCCTTGGCCTGTTCACGGCCTTCGGCATCCGGCGCAACGAAGGCTGCCAGAGTCAACAGGCCGGCTTCATTGAACTGACGCGCCACATGAGCGGCACGACGCCAGTTCTCGGTACGCCCGGCACGGTCCTGCGGCAACCCTTTGTTCAGGTCGTGACGCAGGTTCTGGCCGTCCAGTACGAACACCGCACGGCCCATGTCGAACAGCTTGCGCTCGACCGCATAGGCCAGAGTGCTCTTGCCTGCGCCCGACAAGCCGCTGAACAACACCGTGGCCGGCTGCTGGCCGAAACGCAGGGCGCGCTCTTCGGTGGCGACATGCGCCAGGCTGCCGTGCTGCGCAGCGCCGCCATGACCCACCGGTGGCGCGATGATCATGCCCGCGGCGACCGTGCCGTTGGTCAAGCGATCGATCACGATGAACGCGCCGGTGGTGCGGTTGCTGTCGTAACCGTCCAGGGCGATGGCGGCGTCCAGGCTGACCTTGACCCGACCAATTTCGTTGAGCTGCAGCGAACTCGCCGGGCCTTCGGCCAGGGTGTTTACGTCCACGCGGTGCACGATGCTGGTGATGGAACCCGGCACGTAGCTGGTGGCGCGTTTGATGTCGTATTTCTTGCCCGGCAGCATCGGTTCTTCAGCCATCCACACCAGCATGGCGTCGAAGGCGTCGGTCACTTGCGGCACGTTGTCGGCATGCACCAACAGGTCGCCACGGGAGATGTCGATCTCATCTTCCATGGTCAAGGTCACGGCCTGGCCTGGGCCTGCGTGTTCCAGCTCACCTTCAAAGGTGACGATGGATTTGACGCGGCTGCTCTTGCCCGACGGCAATACCACCACTTCGTCACCCTTGTGCACGATGCCGCTCGCCAGGGTGCCGGCAAACCCACGGAAGTTCAGGTTCGGGCGGTTGACGTATTGCACCGGGAAACGCAGGTCGGTGTAGTTGCGGTCGTTGGCGATCTCGACAGTCTCCAAGATCTCCATCAGCGACTGGCCGGTGTACCAGGGCGAACGCTCGCTCTTGTTCACCACGTTGTCGCCCTTGAGCGCCGACATCGGCACGAAGGCCAGGGTGCTCGGCTTGAATGCGATACCTTCGGCGAACTTCAGGTAATCGGCCTTGATCGACTCGAATACGCTTTGGTCAAAGCCGTTGATGTCCATCTTGTTGATGGCCACCACGATGTGTTTGATGCCCAGCAACGAGGCGATGTAGCTGTGACGACGGGTCTGGGTCTGCACGCCGTAGCGGGCGTCGATCAGGATGATCGCCAGGTCACAGGTAGACGCACCGGTGGCCATGTTGCGGGTGTACTGCTCATGGCCGGGGGTATCGGCGATGATGAATTTGCGCTTGGCGGTGGAGAAATAGCGGTAGGCAACATCGATGGTGATGCCCTGCTCACGCTCGGCCTGCAGGCCATCGACCAGCAACGCCAGGTCGATATCGTCACCGGTGGTGCCGGACTTCTTCGAGTCGCGGGTAATGGCTTCCAGGTGATCTTCGTAGATCATCTTGGAGTCGTGCAGCAGGCGCCCGATCAGGGTGCTCTTGCCGTCATCGACGTTGCCGCAGGTCAGGAAGCGCAACATCTCTTTGCGCTCGTGCTGGCCCAGGTAGGCGAGGATGTCCTCGCTGATCAAATCAGATTGATGGCTCATTGTGTTTAAGCTCCGAGCTGTAAGCTTCAAGCGGCAAGCTTGTCGGCGTACAGCTAGTCAGAAATTTTGTTGATCAGGCCGCAGAGCATTTTTGAGAGCTCGCGAGTTTCTGTAATCCAGTTATCAGCCAGCGGCTGGGCGATGTAGGCAATGTCACTACCGATGAGAATCTGCGTACGCAACTCTCCACAAGAAGCCTTCGCAATCCAAAGAAAACGGATCTTTTCTTTGGCACTGCAACGCTCCATGCCTTCAGCAATGTTGGAGGGCACTGAAAGCGCTGAGCGGGTAATCTGGTCCTTGAAACCCAGATCCCGGCACTGCGCAAACTCTCGATAGATTCCCACCGCTAAACACTTGCTTCTTTGCCAAACAACCAACTTCTCGAAATCCATTACGAGTCACTCAACGCGGCTCGCAACAACCGGCTGCAAGCACCAAGCTACAAAATTACGCATACCGCTCTTAACTTGCAGCTTGCCGCTTGTAACTCGAAGCTTAGAAGTACCCCTGCCGTTTTTTATCTTCCATCGAGCCTGCACCATCGTGGTCGATGACACGGCCCTGGCGCTCGGAAGTTCGCGTCAGGAGCATTTCCTGAATGATGTCCGTCAGCGTCTCGGCTTCGGACTCCACCGCACCCGTCAACGGGTAGCAGCCAAGGGTGCGGAAACGTACTTTCTTTTTGACGATACGGGCTTTGTCTTCGTCGGACAGGTGCTCGAGGATGCGGTCGTCGTCGATCATGATCAACGTGCCGTTCTTCTCGATCACCTCGCGCTCGGCGGCGAAGTACAGCGGCACGATCGGAATGCCTTCCAGGTAGATGTACTGCCAGATGTCAAGCTCGGTCCAGTTGGACAGCGGGAACACGCGGATCGACTCGCCCTTGTTGACGTTGCCGTTGTAGACGTTCCACAGCTCCGGGCGTTGGTTCTTCGGGTCCCAACGGTGCTTGCTGTCGCGGAACGAGTACACGCGCTCTTTGGCACGGGATTTCTCTTCATCGCGACGGGCACCGCCGAATGCTGCGTCGAAACCATGCTTGTCCAGCGCCTGCTTGAGGCCCTCGGTCTTCATGATATCGGTGTGCTTGGCACTGCCGTGGGTGAACGGGTTGATGTTCTGCGCCACGCCATCGGGGTTGATGTGGGTGATGAGGTCCAGCCCCAATTCCTCGACCATCTTGTCGCGGAACTTGTACATCTCCTGGAATTTCCAGCGAGTGTCGACGTGCATCACCGGAAATGGCAGTTTGCCCGGGAAGAAGGCCTTGCGTGCCAGGTGCAGCATCACGGCGGAGTCTTTACCGATCGAGTAGAGCATCACCGGGTTATCGAACTCGGCGGCGACCTCGCGGATGATGTGGATGCTTTCCGCCTCCAGCTGTTTCAGATGCGTCAGTTTGTCGACCATGGTTACTCACGGAAAAACGATCTTATGGACGGCCAGCGGGCCGTGTTCGAGCGAGGCATGCTAGCACAGCAACTTCTTCTATTTAGGGAGCCAGCTAGACCGAAACGGTATATGAATATGCCGCCGAGTTTGGCGCCCAACTCGCTCAATGTGGGATCTGGCTTGCCTGCGATACAGGCGCCGTGCTCCTTCAGGCTGACCGAGGTGATGCCATCGCAGGCAAGCCAGCGCCCACGGTGTTCATGCTGTGCTTTAGATCGGATTGGGGCAGTCGATGAACAGATGCTCCAGGGCAAAGCGCCGCGCCAGATAGTCGCCTAGCGCCTGCACGCCATAGCGTTCGGTGGCGTGATGGCCGGCGGCGATGAAGCTGATGTCGTTTTCCCGGGCGCTGTGGAAGGTCTGTTCGGACGCTTCACCGCTCAGGTACAAATCGACACCCGCGGCAATCGCCTGGTCGATGTAGCCCTGGCCGCCACCGGTACACCAGCCGACGCGGCGAATCATCTCGCTGCCTTCGATCAGCAGCGGTTCGCGGCCCATCACTTCCTGCACGCGGCGGGCGAAGTCGCGGGGTGACAAGGGCTCGGCCAGGGAGCCGACCAGGCCGACGATTTTTGGGTTGCCGGGGTCCAGCGGGCCTTCGACGGTGATGTCCAGGTGGCGAGCCAGTTGCACGTTGTTGCCGACATCGGCGTGCAGGTCCAGGGGTAAGTGGTAGGCCAGCAGGCTGATGTCATGCTTGAGCAGGGTTTTGAGGCGGCGCTGCTTCATGCCGGTAATGCATGGGTTTTCGCCCTTCCAGAAGTAACCGTGGTGCACCAGCACCAGGTCGGCCTTGGCTTCGACGGCGGCGTCCAGCAGGGCTTGGCTGGCGGTCACGCCGCTGACGATGCGCATCACTTGGGGCCGGCCCTCGACCTGCAGGCCATTGGGGCAGTAATCGGCAATTTTGGCGCTGCCGAGGTAGCGGTCGGCTTCCTCGACGAGGGTAGTAAGGGGCACGGCCATAAAAGACTCCTAAATATCCCGTTCGCAGGCGTCACAGCCTCGTATAATGCGCGACATTATGGGCGCTCTCCCGCCCCCTGCAACCTGTCAGGACTTACTTGATGCTCAAGGCACTGCGTTTTTTTGGATGGCCATTGTTGGCTGGCGTGCTGATCGCGATGCTGATTATCCAGCGTTATCCCCAGTGGGTGGGCCTGCCCACACTGGATGTGAACCTGCAACAGGCGCCGCAGACCAACACAGTGGTGCAAGGGCCGGTGACCTATGCCGATGCCGTGGTCATCGCCGCTCCGGCGGTGGTCAACCTGTACACCACCAAGGTCATCAACAAACCTGCGCATCCGTTGTTTGAAGACCCGCAATTTCGCCGCTATTTCGGTGACAACGGCCCCAAGCAGCGCCGCATGGAATCCAGCCTCGGCTCCGGCGTGATCATGAGCCCCGAAGGCTACATCCTCACCAACAACCACGTGACCACGGGCGCCGACCAGATCGTGGTGGCCCTGCGTGACGGCCGCGAAACCCTGGCCCGTGTGGTGGGCAGCGACCCGGAAACGGATCTGGCGGTACTCAAGATTGATCTGAAGAACCTGCCGGCCATCACCCTCGGCCGCTCCGACGGTTTGCGCGTGGGCGATGTGGCGCTGGCCATCGGCAACCCGTTCGGAGTGGGGCAAACGGTGACCATGGGCATCATCAGCGCCACCGGGCGTAACCAGTTGGGCCTTAACAGCTACGAAGATTTCATCCAGACCGACGCGGCGATCAACCCCGGCAACTCGGGCGGTGCGCTGGTGGACGCCAATGGCAACCTGACTGGCATCAACACCGCGATTTTTTCCAAGTCTGGCGGTTCACAGGGCATTGGTTTTGCCATCCCGGTAAAGCTGGCGATGGAAGTGATGAAGTCGATCATTGAGCACGGCCAGGTGATTCGCGGCTGGCTGGGCATTGAAGTACAGCCTTTGACCAAGGAACTGGCCGAGTCATTTGGCCTGACCGGGCGTCCAGGCATCGTGGTAGCGGGGATCTTCCGCGACGGCCCGGCGCAGAAAGCCGGCCTGCAACTGGGCGATGTGATCCTCAGCATCGACGGCGCGCCGGCGGGTGATGGCCGCAAGTCCATGAACCAGGTGGCGCGGATCAAGCCGACCGACAAGGTGGCGATCCTGGTGATGCGCAACGGCAAGGAGATCAAACTGTCGGCGGAAATCGGCCTGCGCCCACCACCGGCGACCGCGCCAGTGAAAGAAGAGCAATAACCGTCGCGACCCACGCGCCCGTTCGCGGGCGCTTGTAAGGCTATATTTCTTAGCGATTCATTCTCATTAGGCATGTTATATTGTTTCAATATCGCTATTGGAACGCTCTATCATGTCGTCTCGAAAGTTTGTGCCCCTGGCCGGCCTGGCCCTGGGTTTGCTGCTCGACCCTGCCTACGCCGAAGAAAACACCCTGGAGCTGGACACCATCAGCGTCACTTCCGACGCCTATGAATCCGCCACCGGTCCGGTCGACGGCTACCGTGCCACCCGCTCTGCCAGTGCGACCAAGACCGACACGGCCTTGCGCGACATCCCGCAGTCGATCAGCGTGATTCCGGCCACGGTACTCAAAGACCTGGGCAGTACCAGCGTTGAACGCGCCCTGGAATTCGCCGGCGGTGTGTCCAAGCAAAACAACTTCGGCGGCCTGACCCTCTACGAATACAGCGTGCGCGGCTTCACCACGTCCGAGTTCTACCAGGATGGTTTCAGCGCCAACCGTGGTTACCCCAGCACCCCGGACGCAGCGAATATCGAGCGCATCGAAGTGCTCAAGGGCCCCGCCGCCAGCCTCTATGGGCGTGGCGATCCCGGCGGCACGGTGAATATCGTCACCAAGAAACCCCAGCCCGAGGCCTTCACCACGCTGCAGACCAGCGCCGGCAGTTGGGACCGTTACCGCACCGCGCTGGATGTGAATACGCCGCTGGACAGCGAGGGGCGCGTGCTGACGCGAGTGAACCTGGCGGTTGAAGACAACCACAGCTTTCGCGATCACGTCGACGCCAAGCGCGTGTTCGTCGCGCCCTCCTTCAGTTGGCAACTGGACCCGGACACCACGCTGCTGGTGGAAAGCGAATTCGTGCGCCACAGCTCCACCTTCGACCGGGGCATCGTCGCCAACACCGGCATGTCCCATTCCACCTTCCTCGGCGAGCCCAACGACGGCAATATCCGCAACCACAACAACCGCATTCAGGCGGCGTTGGAACACCACCTCAACGACGCCTGGAAACTGCGCCTGGCCAGCCATTACAAGCAAGGCAGCCTGTGGGGCGATGCTTCGGAAAGCCGAGCATTGAACGCAGACGGCCACAGCGTCAATCGCCGCTACCGTGAACGCTCCACCGGTTGGCATGACAGCATCACCCAGCTGGAACTACGCGGGGTGTTCGATATCGGCAGTTGGCAACATGAACTGTTGATCGGTACCGAATACGAGGATTACCGCAAGAAGGAGCGCGTGACGGCGATCGCTGGCGACTATCCCATCGACATCTACAAACCGGTGTACGGCCAGCCCAAACCCAACGGCATACGCTCCGGCACCGACTTCTTCGAACAAACCAAAAGCCACGCACTGAACCTGCAAGACCAGATCATCTTCACCGACCGCCTGCGCGGCATGATCGGTGCGCGCTTCGAGCATTTCGAACAAAGCACCGACGACTTCACCCGCAACCACGCCAAGAGCCGCCAAACCCACGACGCCTTCACTCAGCGCGCCGGCCTGCTCTACCAGCTCACGCCAGAAGTCGGCGTGTTTGCCAACGCCTCCACGTCGTTCAAGCCCAATAGCGGCCTGGATGCCGGCGGCAAGTCCTTCAAGCCCGAAGAAGGCGTGGGTTATGAGGTGGGAATCAAGAGCGAGCTGTTTGACGACCGCCTCAGCGCCACCCTGGCGGCCTTTCATATCGAGAAGGAAAACGTGCTGACCCTGGACCCGGCGACCAACCTCAACCGCGCCATGGGCAAGGCCCGCAGCCAGGGCTTCGACCTGCAAGTAACCGGGCAAGTGACCGACGCAGTCCGCGTGATCGGCGCCTTGGCCTACATCGACGCCGAAGTGACCAAGGGCGACAAAACCATCCCCACGGGCAGCCGCATTCTCGGCGTGGCCAAGCGCAGTGGCAGTGTGTTGGGCGTGTATGAGTTCCAGGACGGCGCGTTGCGTGGCTCAGACCTGGGCGCAGCGTTCACCTATGTAGGTGACCGCTCAGGCGAAGCCGGCACAGGCTTCGAACTGCCCGCCTACCACACCGTAGATTTGCTGGCCCATTACAAGGCCACGCAGAATGTGACGGTGGGGCTGAACCTTAACAACCTATTCAATGAAAAGTACTACGAGCGGTCCTACAGCAACTATTGGGTCAACCCCGGCGAGCCGCGCAACTTCACGGTTAGCCTGACCCTTAATCTGTAAATACAGTCAAATTGTGAGAGCTGGCTTGCCTGCGATAGCCATAGGTAACCACGATGCGAAGCGAGCCGCTCTTGATCTTGATCTGCTTTTGATCTCAGGCGCCCCGTCAAACCACGCTGGCCGAACGCAGGCTTGAATTCGTGGGTAACCCGGCAGGACGCCGGGTTAGCCGCCCCGCGCCATGGATGGCGCGTGGCGGCGGCCCACGGATTCAAGCCTGCGTTCGGGCACACCGAGCCTAGGCGAGGTGCCGAGTGGTGGGGCGAGGACCTTTTGGTTACTTTTGGGTCCTTCCAAAAGTGACCCGCTGTCAGAGCGGAACCCTAGGTGGCCGTTACCGCAGCAATGGATATGTACACAATCCAACTGTGTTGACTGCCATGCCGCCTTCGCGAGCAAGCCCGCTCCCACAGTTGGTCCGCGGGGGGTCAAGTAGGGAAGCGTCGCGGTTAGGCCGCCATCGCAGGCAAGCCAGCTCCCACAATTGGATCACCGCAGGGCTCGATTACAAGGCAACCGGCGCCCGTTCGCACAGGGTATTAAGCGCCGCCGCCCACTGCGGCTCGTCATTCAGGCAAGGCACCAACACCAACTCCTCGCCCCCCGCTTCACGAAATTGCTCGCGACCGCGATCGCCAATTTCCTCCAACGTCTCAATACAGTCGGCGACGAACGCCGGGCACATCACCAGCAGCTTCTTCACCCCTTGCTGGGCCAATGCCTCAAGGCGCGCCTCGGTGTAGGGTTCGATCCACTTGGCCCGGCCCAGGCGGGACTGGAACGCCACCGACCATTTACCCTCCGGCAAACCCAGCCGCTCGGCCACATCCCGCGCCACGCTGAAGCACTGCGCGCGGTAACAGGTGGCAAGCACTTCAGGGGATGCGTTCTTGCAGCAGTCGGCGTCCTTGAAGCAGTGCTGGCCGGTAGGGTCGAGCTTGGTCAGGTGACGCTCAGGCAAACCATGGAAACTGAGCAGCAAGTGATCGTAATCCTGCTCCACATAAGCGCGCACACTCGCCGCCAGCGCATCGAGGTACTCAGGCTGATCGTAGAACGGTTGCAGGATCGAAAACTGCACATTCAGTTGCTTGTCGCGCACCACTCGCTTGGCTTCCTCTATCACCGTTGTGACGGTGCTGTCGGCAAATTGAGGGTACAACGGCGCCAGTGTGATTTTTTGAATACCCTGGGCGGCCAGGCGCGTCAGGACCGTTTCCAGGGACGGTTCGCCGTAACGCATCGCCAGTTCCACCGGGCCTTGGGTCCACTGCGCGGTCATCTGCTGTTGCAGGCGGCGGCTCAGCACCACCAGCGGCGAACCTTCGTCCCACCAGATCGACGCATAGGCATGGGCCGATTGCTCGGGGCGCTTGATCAGGATCAGCGACACCAGCAAGCGCCGCACCGGCCACGGCAAGTCGATCACATAAGGGTCCATCAGGAACTGATTGAGGTAGCTGCGCACATCGGCCACTGAAGTGGACTTTGGCGAACCCAGGTTGACCAGTAACAACGCGTGATCGGTCATGCAACATCCTATCTTTAGAGGCGGCTGGACAAGTCGTCCAGAGCCGCACGCAACTCAGTGAACTGGAAAGTGAAACCTGCGGCCTGCAGCCGTTCAGGCAAAGCCTTTTGCCCGCCCAGCAACAAGCCGGACAACTCACCCAGGCCAACCTTCAACGCAAATGCCGGCATCGGCATGAACGCCGGGCGGTGCAGCACCTGGCCCAAGGTCTTGGCAAATTCGCGGTTGCGCACCGGGTGTGGCGCGCAGGCATTATAAGGACCGTTGGCGTCTTGCTTGTGCAGAAGAAAATCAATCAGGGCGATTTGATCCTTGATATGCACCCAGGGCATCCACTGCCGTCCACTGCCAATCGGCCCGCCCAGCGCCAGTTTGAACGGCAGCAGCAGGCGCGACAAAAAGCCGCCCTCGGCAGACAGCACCAACCCCGTACGCACCAGCACCACGCGAATGCCCAAGGCTTCGGCACGCTGGGCGGTTTCCTCCCAGGCGATACACAACTGGCTGGGGAAGTCATCCAGCACCGGGCCGCTGGCTTCGGTCAGTTCGCGCTCGCCGCCGTCGCCGTACCAACCCACCGCAGAACCGGAGATCAGCACCGCCGGTTTTTGCTCCAGGCTTTCCATCCAGGCCAGCAAGGTTTCGGTGAGGTGAATGCGACTGTTCCACAGCAATGCCTTGCGCTTGTGGGTCCAAGGCCGGTCGGCGATAGGCGCGCCTGCCAGGTTGACCACCGCGTCCACCGCGCCAATCACCTCTTGTAGACGAGCCACCCCGAGCACCTGCGCACCACACACCTGGGCGACCGTTTCCGGTTGCCGGCTCCACACCGTCAGGCGATGGCCTTGCGCGAGCCAGTGCTTGCAGAGTTGGCGACCGATCAAGCCGGTACCGCCGGTCAGCAAAATATGCATGGGACTCTCCTCATGTAACGTTCGCCGCCGCTCACTGGTCTATTTTATAAGCAGGGATCAATTTGATAATTGAGCGTGACGGGGGTTCAAGCCTTAGCTTAACCATAGGTCACGCCACACAATCAGGCACGCCAAAACTTATACCAAAAAACAATATTGTACAGCTATTGGTGTCGGCGTAGTCTGTACCCAACGGTAAAACGAGGCCTCCCATGACTGTTCCCATCGCGATCATTGGTACCGGCATCGCCGGTCTCTCCGCCGCCCGAGCGTTACAAGACGCCGGGCACGCAGTACAACTCTTCGATAAAAGCCGCGGCAGCGGTGGCCGCATGTCCAGTAAGCGCAGCGACGCCGGCGCGCTGGACATGGGCGCGCAATATTTCACCGCCCGCGACCGGCGCTTCGTCAACGAAGTGCAGCGCTGGCAAAGCAACGGCTGGGCCGAGCAGTGGAAGCCCCAGCTGTATAACTTCAAGTCCGGGCAATTGACGCCCTCCCCCGATGAGCAGATCCGCTGGGTGGGCACACCGCGCATGAGCGCCATCACCCGCGCCCTGCTCGACGACTTGCCGGTGGAGTTCGGTTGCCGCATCACCGAAGTCTTCCAGGGCACGCAGCACTGGAACCTGCTCGACGCGGACGGCGGCAATCACGGCCCTTTCAGTCACGTGATCATTGCCACGCCGGCGCCCCAAGCCACCGCCCTGCTGGCCGCCGCGCCCAAGCTGGCGAGCGCCGCCGCCGGGGTGAAAATGGACCCGACCTGGGCCATCGCCCTGGCGTTCGACAAGCCCCTGGATACGCCGATGGAGGGCTGCTTCGTGCAAGACAGCCCCCTCGACTGGCTGGCGCGCAACCGCAGCAAGCCTGGGCGCGACACCACCCTCGACACCTGGGTGCTGCACGCCACCAGCGCCTGGAGCAAGGCCCACCTAGACCTGCCCAAGGAAGCGGTGATCGAACACCTGCACGGCGCCTTTGCCGAATTGCTGCACAGCGCCATGCCCGCGCCGTCGTTCAGCCTGGCGCATCGCTGGCTCTACGCACGCCCCTCCAGCAGCCATGAGTTCGGTGTGCTGGCCGACGCCGACCTGGGCTTGTTCGTTTGCGGCGACTGGTGCCTGTCCGGTCGGGTGGAAGGTGCCTGGTTGAGTGGCCAGGAAGCGGCGCGACGCTTGATCGAGCACCTGCAATGAACCGCATCAACCCCGCCAAACTGCTGCTGTCAAAATGGACGGCAGCTCATCCTCGCCACAAGGAAAAACACTTCCTGGTCACCGAGTTGTTCCGTGACGACGAGGGCACGGTGCTGGACATCGAACTGCAGGCCATCCTGACTCGGCGCGCCGAACGCCTGCCCTGGCAGACCCTGAAAAACGCTGAAGACTGGAAAATCGGCTGGAAATAAAGCGGCGGCACAAACCTGTACAAATTATTTGACTTGTACAACATCGAGCCTATGATGAGATTTAGTTGTACAAGATTTTTAGCTTGTACAGGATTCTTGCAGAGGTTTGCTTATGTCCAGCCATGTGAAACCGAAGATCGCCATCAGCGCCTGCCTTCTGGGTGAGAACGTGCGCTTCAATGGCGGTCATAAACAGTCCCTGCTATGCAGCCAGACCCTGAGTGACTACTTCGATTTTGTCCCGTTGTGCCCTGAAGTTGCCATCGGCCTGGGCATTCCTCGGCAAGCGATCCGCCTGGTCGGCGATCCCAACCAACCGCAGGCTGTGGGCAGCGTAAACCCTGCGCTCAATGTCACTCAGCCACTGGACGATTACGGCCAGCAAATGGCCCGGGAACATACCGACCTGTGCGGCTACATTTTCATGCAAAAGTCACCGTCTTGTGGGCTGGAGCGGGTCAAGGTGTACCGCGACAACGGCACGCCCGTCGACGGTGGCGGGCGCGGTATTTACGCCCAGGCGTTTTGTGCCCGCCACCCCAACCTGCCGGTGGAAGAGGACGGTCGCCTGAACGACCCGGTGCTTCGAGAAAACTTCCTCACCCGCGTATTCGTGTACGCCAGTTGGCAGCAACTGTTGGCCGACGGCCTTACCCGTCACCGCTTGCTGACGTTTCACTCGCGCTACAAGTACCTGCTGATGGCCCACAGCCCGGCGCATTACAAAAGCCTGGGCCACTTGCTCGGCAGCATGGGCAAGGGCATTGACCTGCAAGCTTTGGCCGACGGCTATTTCAGCGAACTGATGGCGGGCCTGAAAAAATGCGCGACTCGCGGTACCCATACCAATGTGCTGCAACACATCAGTGGCTACCTCAAGCAGGCCATCAGCGCCGATGACAAACAGGAAATGCAAACCGTCATCGGCCAATACCGCCACGGCATCGTGCCACTGGTGGTGCCGCTGACCCTGCTCAAGCACCACTTTCGCCAACATCCGGACCGCTACATCGCGCAGCAGGCCTACCTGCAACCGCACCCGGAAAACCTCAGCCTGCGTAATGCGATCTAACCCATGAAACCTGCCCTGCTCGACGAACCCGGCGAAGACATCGCCCTGGCCCTGGAAAACGGCTGGCTGCCGATCCGCGAGGTGGCGCGCCAGACCGGCGTGAATGCGGTGACGCTGCGCGCGTGGGAGCGCCGCTACGGCCTCATCGTGCCCCAGCGCACGCCCAAAGGGCATCGGTTGTTCAGCGCCGAACACGTACAACGCATCCAGGCCATCCTCACCTGGCTCAATCGCGGCGTGCCGGTCAGCCAGGTCAAAGGGCTGATCGACTCCGCCCAAGGTAGCCCGGAGCCGATGGAAAACGAGTGGCAGAGCCTGCGCCAGCATTTGGTGAGTGCCATCAGTGAACTGGCCGAGCGCCGGGTCGATGACGCCTTCAACCAGGCCATGGCGCTGTACCCACCACGCACCTTGTGCGAGCAACTGATGCTGCCGCTGCTCAACGAGCTGGAACAACGCTGGCAGGGCCAGTTCGGCGCGCAGATGGAGCGGGTGTTCTTCCTGTCCTGGCTGCGCAGCAAGTTTGGCGCACGGATCTATCACAACAATCGTCAACTCCACGGCGCGCCGCTGTTGCTGGTCAATCATTCCGACCTGCCCCTGGAACCCCACCTGTGGCTCAGCGCCTGGCTGGCCAGCAGTGCCGATTGCCCGGTGGAAGTGTTCGATTGGCCGCTGCCGATGGGCGAACTCGCCCTGGCGGTGGAACACCTGCAACCGCGTGCGGTGCTGCTGTATTCGAGCAAGGCGTTGCAGGTGCCGGCCCTCAGCAAACTGCTGGGCGGCATCCGTTGCCCAACCGTGATTGCCGGACCAACGGTGTGCATCCACCACGCCGAGTTGGGCGTATTAACCCAGGACATCCCTGAGTTGTCCGTGGCCGAGGACCTGTTGTCGGCCCATCAATTATTGATCCAGCGTGGAATTGTCTGAATGCATCTGATCTGGTTGCGCACCGACTTGCGCCTGCACGACAACACTGCCCTGGCGGCCGCGAGCCAGCGCGGCCCCGTCGCGGCTGTTTACCTGATCACACCCGAGCAATGGCAGGCGCATGATGACGCGCCGTGCAAAGTCGATTTCTGGCTGCGCAACTTGCAGCACCTGAGCCAGGCACTGGACAACCTCAACATCCCCCTGTTAATCCGCCACGCCGCGACCTGGGACCAGGCGCCGACGGTACTGAGCCAACTGTGCCGCGAGCTGTCGGTGGAGTCGGTACACGTCAACGAGGAATATGGCGTTCACGAGAGCCGCCGCGACCGCGCCGTGGCCCAGGCCCTGGAAGCTGACGGCGTGACCTTCCACAGCTACCTGGACCAACTGTTTTTCCAGCCGGGTAGTGTGCTGACCAAGACCGGCACCTACTTCCAGGTGTTCAGCCAGTTCCGCAAGGTCTGCTACAGCCGCCTGCACAGCGCCCTGCCCCGCGTGGTGCCGACGCCAAAGGCCCAGGCCGAGCCTGGCGTGAAAAGCGACCCTGTGCCGACGGCAGTCGAAGGGTTCCAGACACCCAGCGAAACCTTGCGTGCCCTCTGGCCCGCTGGCGAAGACGAAGCGCGCCGTCGCCTCGATGCCTTCGCTGATCAGCAGATCAGCTATTACAAGGACGAACGCGACTTCCCGGCCAAGCCCGGCACCAGTCAGCTTTCTGCCTACCTGGCCGCCGGAGTGGTTTCGCCGCGCCAGTGCTTGCACGCCGCGCTGCAAACCAACCAGGGCGAGTTCGAAAGCGGCGACATCGGCGCCATCACCTGGATCAACGAGCTGCTGTGGCGCGAGTTCTACAAGCACATCCTGGTCGGCTACCCACGGGTTTCCCGCCACCGCGCGTTTCGCCCGGAAACCGAAGCGCTGGCCTGGCGCAAGGCGCCCGAAGACCTGGCCGCCTGGCAACAGGCGCGCACCGGCTTGCCGATCATCGACGCGGCCATGCGCCAATTGCTGGAAACCGGCTGGATGCACAATCGCCTGCGCATGGTGGTGGCGATGTTCCTGACCAAAAACCTGCTGATCGACTGGCGCGAAGGCGAGCGCTTCTTCATGCGCCACCTGATCGACGGTGATCTGGCGGCCAACAACGGCGGCTGGCAGTGGAGTTCGTCCACCGGCACCGACTCGGCGCCGTATTTCCGGATATTCAGCCCGCTGAGCCAATCGGAAAAATTCGACGGCGACGGCGTGTTCATCAAACGCTGGCTCCCGGAACTGGCCGCGCTGAATAAAAAACAAGTGCACAACCCCGAAGCGGCTGGCGGCCTGTTCGGCGTGGCGGATTATCCGCGTGCCATCGTCGATTTGAAACAGTCTCGCGAGCGTGCCTTGGCCGCATTTCGCCGGCTGCCTTCGCGTCAGGAGATGGCCGAACATGAGTGACTTCCTGCGCCAGTTCGCCCCCACCTTCGCCACGCTGGACAAGCACAACCTGCACCTGCTCGGCCGCCTGTACAGCGAGGACGTCGCCTTCGCCGACCCCCTGCATGAAGTTCAGGGCCTGCCAGCGTTGCAGCGTTACTTTGCCGACTTGTACAGCAACGTCAGCGAGCTGAACTTTGACTTCCACGGCTTCGATACCGTGGCCGAAGGCGAGGGCTACCTGCGCTGGACTATGCGTTTTCGTCACCCACGCCTGGCCGGCGGCCAGGTGATCGAGGTGCCAGGCTGTTCCCATTTGATGTGGCACGACAAGGTTTACCGCCATCGCGACTACTTCGATGCCGGCGCCCTGCTCTATGAACATGTCCCCCTACTGGGTCGCGTTATTCGTTGGCTGAAAAGGAGAATGGGATGAGCCTTACACCGCCCCGTCGTTATTGGCTGACCGGCGCCAGCAGTGGTATCGGTGCGGCGCTGGCCGTGGAGTTGCTCGAGAGCGGCGCCCAAGTGGCCCTGAGTTCCCGCACCCAAGGCCCGCTGGATGCCCTCGCCGTTCGATATCCAGGCCAGGTGCTGGTGGTGGCCGGCGACCTGACCAACAGCCAGACCGTGCGCGAGATCGGTGAGCGTATCAGCGAGGTCTGGGGTTCGCTGGACACGGTGATCCTCAACGCCGGCACTTGTGAATACGTCGACGCCCGGCAATTTGACGCCTCGATCATCGAGCACGTGGTGCGTACCAACCTGCTGGCGAGCAGTTATTGCATCGAGGCCGCGCTGCCGCTGTTGCGCGCCGGGCGTACCCCGCATCTGGTGGGCGTGGCCAGTGCCGTGACCTACCTGCCCATGCCTCGCGCCGAAGCCTACGGCGCGTCCAAGGCCGGCCTGCGTTACTTGTTCGAATCCCTGCGTATCGGCCTGTCGCCAGAAAACATCGATGTCACGGTGATCAGCCCAGGCTTCGTCGACACGCCGCTGACCGAGCGCAATGATTTCCCGATGCCCCTGAGCTGGCCGGCCGACAAAGCCGCGAAACACATCTTCGCCAAGCTGGAAAAACGCCCGCTGGAAATCGCCTTTCCGGCCCTGTTCATTGCCACCTTGTGGCCGCTGTCGAAGCTGCCCAACCGCGCGCAACTGATCATCGGCAAACGCATGCTGCGCAGCCCGCCACCGAAGAAGGACGACCTGTGAAGATCGCCATTATCGGCAGCGGCATCGCCGGGCTGACCAGCGCCTACCTGCTCAGCCGTCGCCACGACATTACGCTGTTCGAGGCCAGTGACTGCATTGGCGGGCATACCCACACGGCCAAGGTGACGGTCGACGGCAAAAGCTATGCGGTGGACACGGGCTTCATTGTGTTCAACGACTGGACCTACCCCAACTTCATCCGTCTGCTGGAGCAGATCGGGGTCAGGTTCAAACCCACCGAGATGAGCTTTTCGGTGTGTGACCAAAGCACTGGCTTTGAGTACAACGGCAACAACCTCAACAGCCTGTTTGCCCAGCGCCGCAACATCCTGTCGCCGGGGTTCTGGGGCATGTTGCGCGATATCCTGCGCTTCAATCGCCAGGCGCCCCTGGACTTGCAAGAGCAGCGCATCAGCGCCGACATGACCCTGGGCGATTACCTCACCGCTGGCGGCTATGGCCCCAGGTTTATCCGGCATTACATCGTGCCGATGGGCGCGGCCATCTGGTCGATGTCCCTGGCCGATATGCTCAAGTTTCCGCTGCAGTTTTTTGTGCGCTTCTTCAAGAATCACGGCTTGCTTTCGGTGAGCAACCGCCCGCAATGGTGCGTGATCGAAGGCGGCTCCAGCTGTTATATCGAGCCGCTGACCCGCAGCTTTCGCGAACAGATACGGCTCAACTGCCCTGTGCATAAGGTGCAACGCAGCGACGAGGGTGTGGTTATCCACAGCCCGGCCGGCAGCGAAACCTTCGACCGCGTGGTGTTCGCCTGCCACAGCGATCAGGCCCTGGCCTTGCTCGATGACCCCAGCCAGGCCGAACAGCAGATCCTCGGTGCCCTGCCCTACGCCGACAACGACGTGGTGCTGCACACCGACACACGCCTGCTGCCCGACCGCAAACTGGCCTGGGCCAGCTGGAACTATCGGCTGACGGGCAACGTGCAACAACAGGCCGCCGTCACCTATGACATGAACATCCTGCAAGGCATCGACAGCGCCACTACCTTTTGCGTCAGCCTCAACCAGACGCCGATGATCAACCCGCTGAAGATCCTGGCGCGCTACACCTACGCCCATCCGCAATACAGCCTGGCCGCAGTCGCCGCACAGGCACGCTGGGAAGAATTGAACGGCGTGCGCAATACCTTCTACTGCGGGGCCTACTGGGCCAACGGCTTTCACGAAGACGGCGTGGTCAGCGCTCTGCGCGTGGCCCAGGCGTTTGGGGAAACCCTGTGAACAGCGCCCTGTACAGCGGCTGGATCGCCCATCGGCGGTTTACGCCCAAGGCCCACGCCTTTCGCTACCGCATCGGCCTGCTGTACCTGGACCTCAGCGAAGAGGACGAAGTACTGGGGCTCTCGCCGCTGGCTGGCACGAGTCGCCTGGTGCCTTTCGGTTTCCGCCAGCAGGATTACCTGCGTGAATTCACGCGCCACGGCATGAGCTTGAGCGATGCTGTGCGCGACGAAGTCGGCAAGGCCCTGGGGCATACGCCCCAGGGCGCTATCTGCCTGCTGACCCAGGCCCGCAGTTGGGGCCTGGCTTTTAACCCGGTGAGTTTCTTCTACTGCTTCGAGGCTGACGGGCGACTGGCCGCGATCCTGTGTGAAGTGACCAACACCCCATGGCGCGAGCGCTATCACTACGTGCTGCCTGCCCAGGCACTGGGCGCCGATGAGCACCAGCATTTCGCCGTGGCCAAGGCCTTCCATGTGTCGCCGTTTTTGCCTCGCGAGCTGGAATACCGCATGAGTTTCAGCCCGCCCGCAGCCAGGCTCGGCGTGCATATGGCCGATTGGCAGGGCACGCAAAAAGTCTTCGACGCCACCTTGAGCCTGGAAAAACAGGCACTGAGCCGCGCCAGCCTGCATCGCTATCTGTGGCGCTTCCCCTGGATGACCGCCAAGACCGGCCTTGCGATCTACTGGCAAGCCTTGCGCCTGCTGCTCAAACGCACACCGATTTTTTCCCACCAGGCCGCCGATGGCGCCTCTCGCACCGCAGTCGGGTATACCAAGGATCGCCACCATGAAATCCCCTAGCTTATCGGTCAAGGCTAACCGCCTGAACGTCAACGGCATGACCGCTGCGCTGTTGCGCAAAGGCGTGTTGCGCCAGCTCAGCCAATTGCGCCACGGCCAGTTGGTGATCATCGAGGATGGCGAGCGGCAAGTCTTCGGCGCACGGGAAGCGCACCTGCTGGGCGAGATCCAGATTCTCGACGCGGCGGTATGGGGGCTGGTAGCGGCCAATGGATCGATCGGCGCTGGCGAAGCGTTTATCCATGGTTACTGGACCAGCCCCGACCTCACCGCCGTCGTGCGGGTGATGGTCAGCAACCTGGAGGTGCTCGACGCCATGGAAGGCGGGCTGGCACGCCTGGCCCGGCCGTTCACTCAGGGCCTGCACTGGCTCAACCGCAACACACGCAAAGGCTCGCAAAAAAACATCGCCGCCCATTACGACCTGGGCAACGACCTGTTCGAAGAATTTCTCGACCCCACCATGATGTACTCGGCGGCGCAGTTCCTGACGCCTGATGACACCCTGGAGCAGGCACAGCTGAACAAGCTGGCGCGGATTTGCCAGAAACTGGCGCTCAAGCCCAGCGACCATCTGCTGGAAATCGGTACCGGCTGGGGCAGCATGGCGTTGTATGCGGCGCAGCATTATGGTTGCCGGGTCACCACCACGACCTTGTCCAAGGAGCAGTTCGCCTACACCGCCCAGCGTATCGAGGCGCTGGGCCTGCAAGATCAAGTGACCGTACTGCTGAGCGATTACCGCGACCTCACCGGTGAGTACGACAAGCTGGTGTCGATCGAAATGATTGAAGCGGTGGGCCATCGTTTCCTGCCCACCTATTTCAAACAATGTGCCCAGTTGCTCAAGCCCGACGGCCTGATGCTGCTGCAAGCCATCACCATTCGTGAACAGCGCTTTGAGCAAGCCAAGCGCAGCGTCGACTTTATCCAGCGCTACATCTTCCCTGGTGGCGCGCTGCCCTGTGTACAAAACATGCTGCAGATCGTCAGCCGCGACACCGACATGAACCTGCTGCACATGGAAGACTTCGGCCTGCACTACGCTCGCACCCTGCGCCTGTGGCATGAAAACTTTCGCCGCGCCCATGGCCGTCTTGCGGAACTCGGTTATGACGAATACTTCCTGCGCCTGTGGGAGTTTTACCTGTGCTACTGCGAAGGCGGCTTCATGGAGCGCACCATCGGCACCGCACAGTTGCTGCTGGCCAAACCAGCGGCCATCAATCCGCCGCTGCTCGGGCGTTTCAGTGCTTAAACCCCTGGCCAATGCCGTGCTGTTTCAGTGCGGCTGGTTTGCCTGCGTGCTCGGCGGCGATAGCCGTTGGCTGCTGATTGGTATCGCAGCGCTGGGCGCACACCTGCTGTGGATAAGTTCTTGGGCCAGAGAGGGGCAAGTGATTCTGGCCGTGACGGTGCTGGGAACGCTGGTCGATACAGCACTGCGCGGGCTCGGCGTGTTTGAGTTCAATACGCCGGGACCACTGATTCCGCTGTGGCTGATACTGTTATGGGCCTTGCTGGCCACCACCTTGCGCCATTGCCTGGCCTGGAGCGCACGGCCCTGGTGGCTGGCCAGCCTGCTAGGCGCGGTGGGCGGGCCGTTGTCTTATTACGCCGGCAGCCAATTGGCAGGCGTGAGTTTTGCGTACGGCACCACCCCGACACTGATCGGCCTGGCGCTGTTATGGGCCATGCTCTTTCCGCTGTTGCACGGGGTTGCACAGAGGCTGGAATACTGACGCCCGTCCGAGCATTCATACGCGTCTAGCGCACTTGCCTTACACTGCGCGCCTATGACCAACATCCCTCACATTCAAATCACCGAACCCGTCACCTGCTCGACGTGCGCGGCCTGTTGCTGCCAGCTGGAAGTCATGCTGATCACCGACACCGGCGTGCCGCAACGCTTTATCGATACCGACGATTGGGGAGGTGAGGTGATGCTGCGCCTGGACGACGGCTGGTGCGCAGCGCTGGACCGCGACACGATGATGTGCACGATCTATGAGCTTCGGCCGTTGATTTGCCGGGAGTTCGAGATGGGGGCGCCGGAATGCCTTGAAGAGCGCGAAGGTATTACCACGGCCTATCGCTGACCCCGAACTTCGTGACGATCACGGGCTTGTGTGGGAGCGGGCTTGCTCGCGAATGCGGTGGGTCAGTCTAAGTATGTGCTAGCTGATACACCGCTTTCGCGAGCAAGCCCGCTCCCACAGGGGGGCCAAGTGTTCTTGAGATTAGAGCGGCATGGTGTAGTGCAGCGAGTAGCTCTCTACCCCATCGTTATTGCTGCTGATGCCGGCATTGGAATAATGCGTGGCACGAATGCCCACTTCATGCCCGCCGTTGAACCGCAGGCCGAAACCCAAGCGGTCTTCGAACTGGAAGGACTGGCCGATGTTGTTGTCTTCCAGCCGAGTGCGGGAGAACAACGCCACGCCGATACCGGCTTCGATGTAGGGCTTGACCGACTCGCCGGCAAACTCATACACAAATACCGGCGAGAACGACAGGCTGCTGGCGCCTGCACGGTCGTCCCCTTCCCAATAGGTATAGGCGCCGCTCCAGTAGCCGGTCAGTCGGCCGACATTGCTCTGCATCCAGCTTTTGTCCCAATCGGAGGTCAGGCCCAGGCGGTAGGTCAGCGTCGAATCGCTGGTGCTCCCCAAGCCGAACTCCAGGCCGGCGGCCTGGGCTGAAACAGAGTGTCCCAACATAGCGGCCGCAATCGCAGCCAAACAGAACAAGCGCTTCATGTGAAACGTCCTTTGCAAACGGAATAATTGGGTTATGTACAGGCTAACGGGCTATAGAAGCCGACGCATAGCCAGAAGTTCAGCTTTTTTCAGTGTTATTTCACGAAATTTTCACGAGCCAAAGCTTCGCACAACTCCAGGATGTTTCCAAAGTGTCGGTAGGATATTTCTTAGGTGACACAGATCGCCGCTGGTCCAGAACTGTGTAGCTTCAGGTTCGCCAGCGGCCAGCAGGTCGCGCTCACCCAGCAAGCGCTTGAGCTGGCGCGCCACAGCGGCGCCGGTATCAATGAGGATGATGCTGGGGGGCAGCATCTGCGCCAGGAGTGGCTTGAGGAAGGGGTAATGAGTGCAACCCAGGATGATGGTGTCGCAACCGGCGCTGAGCAGCGGCTCTACATAGCCTTGCAGCAGGGCGCGCAAGGCCGGGCTGTTGAGGTCGCCGGCTTCAATCAGCTCCACCAGGCCTGGACACGGCTGGGTAATCACCCGTACATCGGTGGCGAAGCGGTCGAGCAAGGCGGCGAACTTGGCGCTTTGCAGGGTACCGGTGGTGGCGAGCACACCCACCACGCCACTGCGCGTGGCTGCGGCCGCAGGTTTCACCGCAGGCTCCATACCGACCAATGGCCAGTCAGGGTAATCCTGGCGTAAATCGGCCACGGCGGCGACAGTCGCCGTATTACAGGCAATCACAAAGGCCTTGGCGCCCCGCTCGCGGAAAAACTCAGCGACCGAGCGAGAACGCTCAAGAATGAACGCCGGCGTTTTCTCGCCATAAGGAATGTGCCCGCAGTCAGCCACGTACAACAGTGACTCGTGGGGCAACAACTGCTGGATTTCTTCCAGCACCGTGAGGCCGCCGATGCCGGAATCGAACACACCAATAGGCGCGCCCTTAACCATGCTGTGTCCCGCAGACGCTGCAGCCTGGGTCACGCTTGACGCGCAACTCGCGAAAACGCGTGGTCAGCGCATCGATCAACAACAGGCGCCCCACCAACGGCTCACCAAAATCGGCCAGCAGCTTCAAGGCTTCCAGCGCTTGCAGGCTGCCAACCACCCCCACCAACGGCCCGACGACGCCGGCTTCGCTGCAGGTCAGTTCCGTGTCGCTGCCGTGCCCGTACAAACAGTGGTAACAGGGGCTGTCGGCGCGACGGGGGTCGAATACCGACAACTGCCCCTCAAGGCGAATGGCCGCGCCACTGACCAGCGGTTTACCGGCGGCGACGCAGGCCGCGTTGACCGCCTCGCGGGTAGAGAAGTTGTCGCTGCAATCGAGCACCAGGTCCACTGCGTTGACCGCAGCGGCCAGCGAGTCGGCATCCAGCGCAGCACGATAGGCGACCAGGGTGACTTCAGGGTTGATCGCCCTCAGGCGCCCCATGGCCGAATCGACCTTGGTCTGCCCCACGCTGTCGGTGTCATGGATGATCTGGCGTTGCAGGTTGGTCAAATCGACTGTATCGAAATCCGCCAGGTGCAATTCGCCCACCCCGGCAGCGGCCAGGTAAAGCGCCACCGGAGCGCCCAGGCCACCCAGGCCGACAATCAACGCGCGGCTTCGCTTCAGGCGTAATTGGCCGTCGATGTCGACAGGCTGCAACAGAATCTGCCGGCTATAGCGCAACAGCTCCTGATCGGTCAGCACGGGCGGCGCCCCAAGGTGATGCGTTCGTGACCGCCGAGGTCGATGCGGCTATGTACGCCTTCGAACCCCTGGTTCAGCAACAATTCGCGCACGGCCTGGGCCTGGTCGTAACCGTGCTCGAGCAACAGCCAGCCTCCGTCGTTCAGGTGGTCAGGAGACTCTTGGGTGATCAGGCGCAAGTCGTCCAGACCATCGTGCCCCGCCACCAGCGCACTGGCCGGTTCGAAGCGCACATCGCCGGCCGCCAGGTGCGGGTCATTGTCGGCAATGTAGGGCGGGTTGCTGATGATCAGGTCGAAGCGGTGGCCTTGCAGGGCGCTGAACCAATGGCTGTTGAGCACCGTAGCGTTATTGAGGTGCAGACGTTGACGATTGCGCTCGGCCAGGGCCACGGCCTCCAGCACGCGGTCGACCGCCGTGACCTGCCAGGCCGGCCGTTCGCTGGCCAGGGCCAAGGCGATGGCACCGCTGCCGGTGCCCAGGTCCAGGATCTGGGCGGGCGTGGCGGGCAGCAATTCCAGGGCAGCTTCCACCAGCAACTCAGTTTCCGGGCGGGGGATCAAAGTGTGCGGTGCTACTTCCAGGTCGAGTTTCCAGAAGCCTTGCTGGCCGAGGATATAGGCCACCGGCTCGCCGCTGCGGCGGCGCTGCAGGTAGCCGGCAAAGGTCAGGGCGTCTTCGCTGCTGACGATCTTTTCCGGCCAGGTATGCAGGTAACTGCGCGATTTGCCCAGGGCAGCGGCCAACAGCAACTCCACGTCCAGGCGCGCCGTCGGCGAGTCGGGCAGGTCAGCGGCGCGCAGCAGGCTGGCAATGATGGTCATTCAGTCACCTATCGCCGCCAGTTGGTCGGCCTGGTATTCGGCGAGCAACGGCTCGATCACCGCATCCACGCCACCGGCGAGAATTTCGTCGAGGGAGTACAGGGTGAGGTTGACCCGATGGTCGGTAACCCGGCCTTGGGCAAAGTTGTAGGTGCGGATACGCTCGGAGCGGTCGCCGGAGCCCACCAGCAGCTTGCGTTCGCTGGCAATTGCGTTGGCCGCGGCGCTGGTCTGCTGGTCGTTCAACTTGGCCGACAACCAGGACATGGCCCGTGCACGGTTCTTGTGCTGGGAACGTTCTTCCTGGCACTCCACCACAATGCCCGACGGCAAGTGAGTGATACGGATCGCCGAGTCGGTCTTGTTAACGTGCTGGCCACCCGCGCCGGATGAGCGGTAGGTGTCGACGCGCAAGTCCGCCGGGTTGATCTCGATGGCTTCCTGTTCGTCCGGCTCAGGCAACACCGCGACGGTGCACGCCGAGGTGTGGATACGGCCTTGGGACTCGGTGGCCGGCACCCGCTGTACGCGGTGCGCACCGGACTCGAACTTCAGCTTGCCATAGACGTTGTCGCCTTCAACCCGGGCGATGACTTCTTTATAGCCGCCGTGCTCGCCCTCGTTCTCGGAGAGGATCTCCACCCGCCAGCCACGACGCTCGGCATAACGCGAATACATGCGGAACAGGTCGCCGGAGAAAATCGCCGCCTCGTCGCCACCGGTGCCGGCGCGGATTTCGAGGAACACGTTGCGTCCGTCGTTAGGGTCCTTGGGCAGCAACATGCGTTGCAAGTCACCCTCAAGCTCAGCGAGTTTGTCCTTGGCTTCGCGGACTTCTTCCACGGCCATTTCACGCATGTCCGGGTCGCTGTCCTTGAGCAGGGCCTGGGCACCTTCGAGGTCGGCCTGGACTTTCAGCAGGTTTTTATAGGTGGCCACAATGGGCTCAACTTCGGCGTATTCCTTGGAATAGGCACGGAATTTGGTCTGATCGGAAATGAACTCGCCATCGCCGAGCAAGGCGGTCAGTTCTTCGAAACGGTCCTGGAGCACGTCCAGTTTATTGAGCAGTGACGCTTTCATTGCGGTTTTTTATCCGAAGAGCTGTCTGACGCGCCCTCACCGAGGGCAAAGAGTTCCTGGGCCATGGCCAGCGCATCGAGGCGGCCTTCGGCGGTAAGCTTTTTCAACTGGACGCTAGGCGCGTGAAGCAGTTTGTTGGTCAGGCCACGGGCCAATTGCATCAGCACCTCTTCGGCGCCACTGCCATTGGCCAGCATGCGCTGGGCCTTGAGCAACTCTTCATCACGCAGGCGTTCACCCTGCTGACGATACGCCTTGAGCACATCCACTGCCGCCAGTTCACGCAGGCGCACCATGAAATCTTCGGCACCGGTGCTGACCATTTCCTCGGCGGCCTGGGCGGCACCCTGCCGGCTCTTGAGGTTTTCAGCGACCACTTCATGCAGATCATCGACGCTATAAAGGTAAACGTCGTCCAACTCGCCGACTTCGGGCTCGATATCCCGGGGAACGGCGATATCCACCATGAAGATCGGCTTGTGCTTGCGCAGCTTCAACGCGCTCTCGACCGCGCCCTTGCCCAGAATCGGCAATTGGCTGGCGGTGGAACTGATGACGATATCACTGCGTACCAGTTCAGCGGGAATGTCCGACAGCAGCACCGCATGCGCACCGAACTGCTCGGCCAGAATGCTGGCGCGCTCCAGGGTGCGGTTGGCGACCACGATGCGCTTCACGCCAAGATCGTGCAGGTGACGGGCCACCAAGGTGATGGTTTCACCAGCGCCGATCAGCAGGGCCTGGCTGCGCTGCAAGTCGCTGAAAATCTGCTTGGCCAGGCTCACAGCGGCAAAGGCCACGGACACCGGGTTTTCGCCGATGGCCGTATCGGTACGCACTTGCTTGGCGGAATTGAAGGTGGCCTGGAACAGGCGGCCCAGCAATGGGCCGACAGTGCCGGCCTCACGGGCCACGGCGTAGGCAGACTTCATCTGGCCGAGAATCTGCGGTTCACCCAACACCAGCGAGTCGAGACCGGCCGCCACGCGCATCATGTGACGAACTGCCGCATCCTCTTCATGCACATAAGCGCTGGCACGCAGGTCATCGAGGCTCAAATGGTGATAATCGGCCAGCCAGCGCAGCACCACATCCGCCGAGAGATGTTCCTGCTCTATATAGAGCTCGCTGCGATTGCAGGTCGAAAGAATCGCAGCTTCGCGGCTGTCGGTAAGCCGGCAGAGCTGCTGCAGGGCCTCAACCAACTGCTCTGGCGTAAACGCCACGCGCTCGCGCACGTCTACGGAGGCAGTCTTGTGGTTAATACCGAGTGCGAGGAAGGCCATTCAATATCGCTGATGATGTCGGGAAGCCGACAATTGTCCTACTTCGAAAGATCCAGAACAACCACCGTCGTCTATTGTCCCTATATCTTATGCCTATCAATGCACTTTTGTAGGAGCGAGCAAGCTCGCTTCTACAAAGGAAAGGCAAAAGGCAGCAATAGTCGTATTCCGAGTGCCCCGGTTATGTTTGGCCGAAGGCTTGTGTCATGATGATCCGACCGCAGGTTAGTCGTCCTCTTCCTATATGAATAGATCTTCCGCGTTGCTCCTCGCTTTTGTCTTCCTCAGCGGCTGCCAGGCCATGGCACCCGTGTCGCCGGACGCTACGTCGCCGGTGGAAGACAGCACTCCCGCCCCTGAAAAACCCAAGGTTTATTCCTCGTTCAGTGAAGAAACGATCTACAGCCTGCTGACCGCTGAACTGGCCGGCCAGCGCAATCGCTTCGATATTGCGCTGGATAATTACGTGACCCAGGCCATCAACACCCAGGATCCGGGGATTTCCGAGCGAGCGTTTCGCATCGCCGAATACCTGGGCGCCGACCAGGCAGCGCTGGACACCTCGCTGATCTGGGCCAAAAACGCGCCGGATGATCTGGAAGCCCAACGCGCCGCGGCGGTGCAACTGGCGCGTGCCGGGCGCTATGACGACTCCATGGTCTATATGGAGAAGGTTCTGCAGGGCAAGGGCGACACACATTTTGACTTTCTTGCGCTATCGGCCGCCGACACCGACCAGGACACGCGCAACGGCCTGATGAAGAGTTTCGATCGCCTGCTGCAAAAGCATCCGAAGAACAGCCAGTTGATTTTCGGCAAGGCCCTGCTGCTGCAACAGGACGATGAAGCCGACGCCGCGCTCAACCTCTTGGAACAGAACCCGCCGGAAGAAGGCGAAATCGCGCCGATCCTGTTGCGTGCACGCCTGCTGCAAAGCCTTAACCGCGGCAAGGAAGCGATTCCGCTGCTGGAAAAAAGCATCAAGAAATACCCCGGCGACAAGCGCCTGCTCCTGACCTATGCACGCATGCTGGTTGAGCAGGACCGTATGGAAGACGCCAAAGTGCAGTTCGCCAACCTGGTCCAGCAATACCCGGACGACGACGAACTGCGTTATTCCCTGGCATTGGTGTGCCTGGAAGCCAAGGCCTGGGACGAGGCCAAGGGCTACCTGCAAGAGCTGATCGAACGTGACAGCCACGTGGATTCGGCGCACTTGAACCTGGGCCGCATCGCTGAAGAGCGCAACGACCCGCAGGCGGCCCTGCTTGAATACGCCCAAGTCGGCCCCGGCAATGATTATCTGCCAGCGCAGTTGCGCCAAGCCGACATCCTGATGAGCAACGGCCGCACCGACGAAGCGGAAAAACGCCTGGCCGCGGCCCGCGATGCCGAGCCGGACTATGCGATCCAGCTGTACCTGATCCAGGCCGAGACCTTATCGGCCAACAAGCAGGGCGAACGCGCCTGGAAGTTATTGCAACAGGCGTTGCTGCAATACCCCGACGATTTGAACCTGCTGTACACCCGCGCCATGCAGGCGGAAAAACGCAATGACCTGGCGCAGTTGGAGAAAGACCTGCGCCTGATCATCAAGCGTGACCCGGACAACGCCATGGCCCTTAACGCCCTGGGCTACACCTTGTCCGATCGCACCACGCGCTACGCCGAAGCCAAGGTGCTGATCGAACAGGCCCACGCGCTCAACCCGGAAGACCCGGCCGTACTCGACAGCCTGGGCTGGGTGAATTACCGCCTGGGCAACCTCGACGAGGCCGAGCGCTTACTGCGCCAGGCGCTGGAGCGTTTCCCGGACCAGGAAGTTGCCGCACACCTGGGCGAAGTGCTCTGGGCCAATGGCAAGCAGCGCGAAGCCCGACAAATCTGGGAAAAATTCCTCAAGGAACAACCCGACAGCCCTATCCTGCGCAGCACCATCAAGCGCCTGACCGGATCCGAGACCCTTTAAGCTTATGTTCTTGCGCCACATTATCGTTTTCAGTTTCATCGCCCTGCTCGCCGGTTGCGCGGGCATCGGCAGCCGTGAATCCGTTGAAGGCCAGGGCAACCCGGCACAATGGAAACAACACAAGGACCAGCTCAGCAGCATCGATGGCTGGCAGATCGAGGGCAAGGTCGGGGTGCGTGCGCCGAAAGACTCCGGCAGCGGCACCCTGTTCTGGCTGCAACGCCAGGACTACTACGACATTCGCCTCTCGGGCCCCCTGGGTCGTGGCGCAGCCCGCCTGACTGGCAGGCCAGGGCAAGTAAGCCTGGAAGTGGCCAATCAGGGCCGCTACGAGGCAACCTCTCCGGAAGAACTGCTGGAGCAGCAGATTGGCTGGAAGCTGCCCGTCTCTCATCTGGTCTGGTGGGTCCGCGGCCTGCCGGCACCTGACAGCAAGAGCCGGCTGAGCCTCAATGGCGACAGCCGCCTCGCCACCCTGGAGCAGGATGGCTGGCAGGTCGAATATTTGAGCTACGTGGAGCAAAGCGGCTATTGGCTTCCCGAACGTATCAAGCTGCATGGCACCGACCTTGATGTCACGCTGGTGATCAAGGACTGGCAACCGCGCAAACTGGGGCAATAACGTGTCCGCACAAAAATTGACCCTGCCCTCCCCGGCCAAGCTCAACCTGATGCTGCACATCCTTGGCCGTCGTGAAGATGGCTACCACGAGTTGCAGACGCTGTTTCAGTTTCTCGACTACGGCGATGAGCTGACCTTTGCCGTGCGTGAGGATGGCGTAATCCAACTGCACACCGAATTCGACGGCGTGCCCCACGACAGCAATCTGATTGTGCGGGCAGCCAAAAAACTTCAGGCACAATCCGGCTGCCCACTTGGCATTGATATCTGGATCGACAAAATCCTGCCCATGGGCGGGGGTATCGGTGGCGGCAGCTCCAATGCCGCGACCACTTTGTTGGGCCTCAATCACTTATGGCAACTGGGCTGGGACCACGATCGCCTTGCTGCGCTGGGCCTCACACTGGGCGCCGACGTCCCGGTTTTCGTGCGGGGGCACGCCGCATTTGCTGAAGGCGTTGGGGAGAAACTCACCCCTGTAGAGCCCGAAGAACCTTGGTATGTCGTGCTGGTGCCGCAAGTATCTGTAAGTACAGCAGAAATTTTTTCAGATCCGTTGTTGACACGTAACTCTTCTCCCATTAAAGTGCGCCCCGTTCCCAAGGGAAACAGTCGAAATGACTGCTTACCGGTTGTAGCAAGGCGTTATCCAGAGGTACGTAACGCTTTGAATTTGTTAGGTAAATTTACCGAAGCAAAATTAACCGGCACTGGAAGTTGTGTGTTTGGGGGCTTCCCAAGCAAAGCTGAAGCTGATAAAGTCTCGGCCCTTCTTACAGAGACCCTTACAGGGTTTGTAGCAAAAGGAAGCAACGTTTCGATGTTGCATCGCAAGCTGCAAAGTCTGCTCTAAAAGGAACCGAGTGTTAGGCACTCGTTGCAACAGATACAGGGGCGTCGCCAAGCGGTAAGGCAGCAGGTTTTGATCCTGCCATGCGTTGGTTCGAATCCAGCCGCCCCTGCCATTTTCTAATACTCATCCAGGTTACCCTCAGCCTCTAGGTACTGCGCGTGTCCAAGATGATGGTCTTTACGGGGAATGCCAACCCCGATCTGGCTCGACGTGTCGTACGTCAGCTGCATATCCCTCTCGGTGACATCTCTGTCGGTAAATTCTCCGACGGCGAAATTACAGCCGAGATCAATGAAAATGTCCGCGGTAAAGACGTCTTCATTATTCAGCCGACCTGCGCTCCGACCAACGATAACCTGATGGAACTCGTCGTGATGGCTGATGCCTTCCGCCGCTCCTCAGCGACTCGAATCACAGCTGTAATCCCTTACTTTGGTTATGCCCGTCAGGATCGCCGTCCGCGCTCCGCACGTGTAGCTATCAGCGCGAAAGTCGTTGCTGACATGCTGACCGTGGTAGGTATCGACCGTGTGCTCACGGTTGACCTGCACGCTGACCAAATCCAGGGGTTCTTCGATATTCCGGTAGATAACATCTACGGCTCCCCCGTCCTGGTGGATGACATCGAAGACCAGCGCTTTGAAAACCTGATGATCGTGTCCCCGGACATTGGTGGCGTCGTGCGTGCACGGGCTGTTGCCAAATCCCTGGGCGTGGACCTCGGGATCATCGACAAACGCCGTGAGAAAGCCAATCACTCTGAAGTGATGCATATCATCGGTGATGTCGAAGGGCGCACCTGTATTCTGGTTGATGACATGGTCGACACCGCCGGCACGCTGTGCCACGCGGCGAAAGCCTTGAAAGAGCACGGTGCAGCAAAAGTCTTCGCCTACTGCACACACCCTGTGCTGTCGGGCCGAGCGATCGAAAACATCGAGAACTCCGTGCTGGACGAACTGGTGGTGACTAACACCATCCCGTTGTCCGCCGCAGCTCAAGCCTGTGCACGTATCCGCCAACTGGATATTGCACCGGTCGTTGCCGAAGCGGTTCGCCGCATCAGCAATGAAGAATCGATCAGCGCGATGTTCCGTTAAGGGTCAAACCAACGGATCACCTCACTGACGAAAAGCGCCCCGCCCCAGCATTCCGCTGGGGCGGGGCTTTTTTGCCCATATCGAGTTCGGCGCTGGTCGCAAACGCCCCTCGATGATGGCTATTTTGGAGATACAACATGAACGAATTTACTCTGAACGCCCAAGCGCGTACTGACCTGGGGAAAGGTGCGAGCCGCCGCCTGCGTCACGCCGCCAACATCCCAGCCGTTGTCTACGGTGGTAACAAGCCTGCTGAATCCGTGACCATCCTGGCCAAGGAAATCGCCAAGCTGTTCGAAAACGAAGCTGCCTACAGCCACGTTATCGAGCTGAACGTCGACGGCGCCAAGCAGAACGTCATCGTTAAAGCGATGCAGCGTCACCCTTCCAAGCAGTTCATCATGCACGCTGACTTCGTTCGCGTTGTAGCTGGCCAGAAACTGACCGCCATCGTGCCTGTGCACTTTGTGGGTGAAGAAGCTCCGGTCAAGAAAGGCGGCGAGATCTCTCACGTCCTGAACGAAATCGAAGTGACCTGCCTGCCGAAAGACCTGCCTGAGTTCATCGAAGTCGACCTGTCGGCTCTGGAAATCGGCGCCATCGTTCACCTGTCCGACCTCAAGGCCCCTAAAGGCGTTGAGTTTGTCGCACTGGCTCACGGTGATGACAAAGCTGTTGCCAACGTTCACGCTCCACGCGTTGCTCCAGAAGAAGCTGAAGAAGGCGCTGCAGAGTAATTCACTCTGTATTGCCGGAGCTTGAGGGAACATCGCGGACCGAAACGTAGCGAGAAAGCGGGCGATAACGCGGCGTTTACTCTTGAGTAAATGATGTAGTGTCGTCCACTTTCGCCGCACCTGGGTACGGCGATGTTATCCACAACTCCAAAGGAAGGGCTCCTGTCGTGACTGCCATTAAACTGATCGTTGGCCTGGGAAATCCAGGCGCCGAATACGAACAGACCCGGCATAACGCGGGGGCCCTTTTTGTTGAGCGCATCGCCCACGCCCAAGGCGTCAACCTGGTGGCCGATCGCAAATATTTTGGCCTGACCGGGCGCTTCTCGCACCAGGGTCAGGATGTTCGTCTACTGATTCCCACCACCTATATGAACCGCAGCGGCCAGGCTGTCGCGGCGCTTGCGGGCTTCTTCCGGATCAAACCCGAAGAAATCCTGGTGGCCCATGACGAACTGGACCTGCCACCCGGCGTAGCCAAGCTCAAGCTCGGCGGCGGGCATGGTGGGCACAATGGCCTGCGTGACATCATCGCGCAGTTGGGCAATCAGAATAATTTTTACCGTCTGCGGCTCGGCATTGGCCACCCAGGCGTTGCCAGTATGGTTTCAAATTTCGTCCTGGGTCGTGCGCCACGCGCCGAACAGGAAAAACTCGATGCCAGCATCGATTTTGCCCTCGGCGTGCTGCCGGATATCTTCGCCGGTGAATGGAACCGCGCGATGAAAAACCTGCACAGCCAGAAGGCCTGACTCTTATCCGAGGGGAAACACCATGGGATTCAATTGCGGCATCGTCGGCCTGCCCAACGTCGGCAAGTCCACCCTGTTCAACGCCCTGACCAAGTCCGGTATTGCGGCGGAGAACTTCCCCTTCTGCACCATCGAACCCAACAGCGGCATCGTGCCGATGCCGGACCCGCGTCTTGACGCACTGGCGGCCATCGTCAATCCCAAGCGCATCCTGCCGACCACCATGGAGTTCGTCGACATCGCGGGCCTCGTCGCCGGCGCCTCGAAAGGTGAAGGCCTGGGCAACAAGTTCCTGGCCAACATCCGCGAAACCGATGCTATCGCCCACGTGGTCCGCTGCTTTGAAGACGAGAACGTGATTCACGTCTCCAACAGCGTCGACCCCAAGCGCGACATCGAGATCATCGACCTGGAACTGATCTTCGCCGACCTCGACAGCTGTGAAAAGCAACTGCAGAAAGTCGCGCGTAACGCCAAGGGCGGCGACAAGGATGCAGTGGTCCAGAAGGGCCTGCTGGAGCAGCTGATCGCGCACTTCACCGAAGGCAAGCCTGCGCGCAGCCTGATGAAGAACATGGGGGCCGATGAGAAGGCCGTGATCAAGGGCTTCCACCTGCTGACCACCAAGCCTGTGATGTACATTGCCAACGTTGCCGAAGACGGCTTCGAGAACAACCCGCTGCTCGACGTGGTCAAGGCTATTGCCGACGAAGAAGGCGCCATCGTTGTTCCGGTGTGCAACAAGATCGAAGCGGAAATCGCCGAGCTCGATGACGGCGAAGAAAAGGACATGTTCCTCGAGGCCCTGGGCCTGGAAGAGCCTGGCTTGAACCGCGTGATCCGCGCAGGCTACGAAATGCTCAACCTGCAGACCTACTTCACCGCCGGTGTCGAAGAAGTCCGCGCCTGGACCGTCAAGGTCGGTGCTACCGCGCCACAGGCTGCTGGCGTGATCCACACCGACTTTGAGAAAGGCTTCATCCGCGCCGAAGTGATCGCCTACAACGACTTCATCCAGTTCAAGGGTGAAGCCGGTGCCAAGGAAGCCGGTAAATGGCGCCTGGAAGGCAAGGACTACATTGTTAAAGATGGCGATGTGATGCACTTCCGCTTTAACGTGTAAGCACCACCGCAGTATTGACTGCGAACAAAAAGCCGATGCATTGCATCGGCTTTTTTGTGGCCGGTATTTAAGCTTACAAATAAAAACACATATCCAAATACTCAACTATCTCAGAATCTTCCTACTTACCTTTTTCGACGCTTTAACCAAACTAAAGCCGAGCACATTAAAAACTTAAACTTACAGTCATTTTCCTACATTATTCCGGCACATAACTACCTCTTCGCCGGGTGACAACTTTTATATTCTGCGTTCTACTGAGTTGGCGCTTGCACACCGTCCTTCCACAGTGAAGTACTAGCGAACAGGGAGTACACATCGATGTCGGCCTACGTCCAGAAGGATAATACAACAGACGTTTCACTCATCGATGGTCAGGAAATTGAAACCACACTTAACAACACCGCCGCGCTTAACGTTGACATCCTGCTGTTGGGAGAAACGGGTACCGGCAAAGATACGCTTGCACAACGGATTCATCGCTTATCGGGTCGACGAGGTAATTTTGTCGCCGTGAACTGTGCGGCCATCCCTGAAAGCCTGGCGGAAAGCCAGCTGTTCGGTGTCAACAGCGGCGCCTACACCGGGGCAGTGCAATCAAGGGCTGGATTTGTCGAAGCCGCCCACTTGGGTACTCTGTACCTTGATGAGATCGACAGCATGCCCTTGAGCCTGCAAGCCAAGCTACTGCGTGTGCTGGAGTGCCGCGGGGTGGAGCGCCTGGGTTCGACTCGGTTCATTTCCGTGGACATGCGCGTCATTGCATCGGCCCAGCAATCCCTGCAAATCATGGTCGACCAGGGCGCCTTCAGGCGTGATCTCTACTTTCGGCTGAATGTCGTGAACATCGAACTGCCCGCCCTGCGCGATCGGCGCGAGCGCATCATCCCGTTGTTTCTGCAGATGATTCAGGAAGAAGCAGACCAGTTCAATTGCACACCTCCATCGCCTTCTGACGGCCTGTTGCATGAACTGCTCTGCCACCCCTGGCTGGGTAATGTTCGCGAGCTACGCTCGGCGGCGAAACGGTTCGTCCTGGGCCTCCCGCCGCTCTCAGCGCCCGCCTGCCGTCAGCCGCCCCCTCAGACGGACCTGAAGGCACGCCTTCAACAAATTGAAAAAGCGTTGATTGAAGAGTCGATGTACCGTCACCAACACTGTGTGGATACCGTAGCCATTGAGCTGGGGGTTGCGAAGCGCACGCTGTATTACAGAATGAAACAATTGAACATATCATTGGCATAAGCTTGATCACGCCCGGTTCAAAAATCTTATAGTCAAAACCTCAATGATACGAGCCAGCACATGAAGAGCTGATAGTTTCTCAAATATTGAGGATCATATTTCGTTACACCTCCGCTCAAAACTTTTGGAACGCATCCGTTTTATAGGCCACACAATTATAGCTGCAAAATATGTCAACAGCGTCATATCTATGATGATGTTACGGGCAGCGAATACAATTCTTAATTCACAAAGGACCCTTATATGTCAACTATTACCTCAGGTTCGATCTATTCACAAGCGTTGGCAAACACGTCTAACCCATTCACTAAATTTAACGGAGGCACAGGAGACGGATTTGCTGGAGGTGGCGAAGATGGCGCCGAAGGCATCTTCGAAAAGATGAAGGCTGATGCCATAAAAAACGGCTGGAGAAGCGCTGAAGTGAAAAACATTCAAGGGTTGATCCGGTCGGGGTCCGGTCAATAATTATCGGGTGATCGATTACCTTTCAGGCTCTCTAGTCCGAAAGGTAATCATCCCCCCTCCCGACAGGCCAGTGTGTACGCCTGTAAAGCTGCGCCCACTTTGATCGAGTAAACCGCCATGCGAATAGCAAACGACCCTTTCTCACAGAAAGGCAGCAGTACGGAACATACCCGTGCAGCCCAGGAACAGTCGCCAGACGGTATGGATGCCAGTTTTTTCACATCGATGCTTGAACGCCCCACCAACACGACTTCTGCCAAGCCTGAAGTCTCGCTCCTTTTGACAGAGGCCTCAAAGCACCTCAGTCACTCAAGAGATGGCTTCGCAAAAATAATCCGCTCAACTAAAAAAGGTATAGATGTTGAGGCCATCAGTACTTACCCACGAGAGTTATATAGCGCACAACTCACATCACAACTCATGGTGAAATGTCTGGCCAAGACAACACAGTGCATCGACAAGATCAGTAACATGCAGTCCTGAGCATGAATAACTCTCTGCGTGTCGTTTTAGTTTTGATCATGGCTTTTATACTGAGCGGATGCGGTGACCGAGTGGAACTTCATCGCCAATTGTCCGAGCAAGAAGCCAATGAGGTCGTCGCCGAATTGGCTGATAAACATATTCGTGCGCAAAAGACCCCGGCCAAAGATGGCGTCGTCGTAACGGTCAATACAAACGACATCGGGCGCGCCGTACGTACCTTGGAAGCGGCAGGCCTTCCTCGACTTGCCCGGACCACCATGGGGGATACATTTCGCAAGGAAGGGGTCATTTCCACCCCCCTGGAAGAGCGTGCCCGCTACATCTATGCCTTATCCCAAGAGCTTGAAACCACCTTGTCCAAGATCGATGGCGTTATTGTCGCACGCGTGCATGTAGTGTTGCCCGAGCGCATTGCGCCAGGAGAGCCGGTCCAACCTGCATCTGCCTCCGTGTTTATCAAGCATGATCCACGCCTGGATCCCGACAACATCCGTGCGCGGGTCCGCAGAATGGTGGCAAGCAGTATTCCCGGGATGACCACAGCGGTGGATAACCCGCAAAAACTCACTGTGGTGTTTGTACCTGCCTCCACTTATCAGGAACAGCAACGCCTGGTGTATTTCGGCCCCTTCCTGGTGCCTGGCGACGATCTCGGCTTCTGGCGAACCAGCATAATGATTGTGCTGCTCGCTCTGGTTTCGGCCGTGGCCGCCATGATCTTCCTCCAAGCGCGGCGCAAGCGTCACTCCCAGGAGCCGGCCATTAAAGGCGACTCAGCGGGGTCAACGCATGGCACCTAGACCCGACCCCCTCATGCGTGAACAACTGGCCTGGGCTCAGTGGTGGGCTTTTCCCTGGAAGCAGGCCCACGAAGACTGGCGAGGTGAGGAGTATCGTGCGATTGAAAGGCTTTTTTACAACGGCCGGTCAGTGCCCGACAACCTGACGGGTTTTAAAGCCTGCTTGCCTGCTGCGCCTCACGCTACCGTGCTTCGGTTGGCCCTGGCCACGACGGATCAACTGAACCTGGGGCTGGCATTGGTCACGCACATATTCAATCCCGAAGCGCCATCACCATTGAGTGAAAGTCATCACCAGTGGTGCATGCGCCTCTCCATGGCGCTGCACCCCTCCATGCTGCCCCCACATTCCGATCCACTGCGACTGCTTCATAGCTGGGTTGAACCGGCTATCTGGCAGCGTCTTCGATTGCGCTTTCCCCGTACACGTGTGAGCGAGGCTGAAATAGCAAACGCCCCACTCGAACATGCAAGCGGCCGATTGAACACTCTCTGGCAGGCCGTCGTCTGGCGCGTCACGACCATGGCGAGCGGCAACACGCCCCTGTCTCGCACAGGTGAGGAAAACAGTAATGTTATGCCGACATACTATTGAGTTACGCAATGACGCATCCGGCGCACGAGGAAGCCTTATCAAGCGCGAAGAGCTTGCCCATTGGGAACACGCCAACCACCTCTTGAGCCACGCCAAGGCCCAGGCCGACGAATTGATAAGTATGGCCGAGAAAAAATGCGAGGCCATGCTTGAACAAGCCTCATTGGAAATCTGGCAACGCGCAGATGCACAACTCAAGCAATGGGAACGCGACCGTCAAACGATGCGCGACAACCTTGAACACTATGCGACCTCCATAACCAACCAGGCCATTCGCTGCTTGCTCGGCGAGACGACTGCCCCGCAAAGGCTCGCAGCACTGTTAAAGCACTTGCTGGAGAGCCAAGTTCAGGAAGTCAGCGCGACGCTGCTCTGTCATCCCCTTGATCTTGAGGAAATAAGGCAGAGCCTTGCACGCCACAAGAGCAACGCCTGGAAGTTAAGCGCCGACGACACAGTTCATCTTCAGACCCTCGTACTGAAAACAGATGAGGGCGACTTCCGTATCAGCTGGAACGCCATGCTCGACACTTTTTTCAAGCAGGATAAAGAGTACTTGATCGAGATTTAATCCTACGAACATAGAGACTTTCTTTATGTTAATCACTCAGAGCTGACTGTTTAAATTCATCCATCGACAATAGAAAACCGAGGAAAAATCATGGATTTTTTTCAAAGAACTGACTCATTCGATTGCCCGAAATAAAACATCGACATACAAGGAGTTCAAAGCCGGCTTCGAAGAAAGCCTGGCCGCCGAAGACAGCGAACTCTTTCACAACTTGGTAACGCGTAGAGAGGTCACCTTTGCGCTTTATAACGAGCACGGTAAAACCGTCAACCAAATGCTTAAAACAACTATTGAAAGCTTCCAGTAGATGAAGGCGCTCGTGAGTGACTGGTTGAGCAGCGGAAAGGAAAAAATCGCTCTATTTGAGGGCGACGACGAAGTCACCCTGCAACGTCAGGGAGACACCGTTTTATTGGGGGCTCAACTGACCTCTTCTCTACCCGATAACTCAGCCTTGCAAGGCTGGCTGCGCCTGGGCGCGGCCAGCTTGAATCATTTTCAAGGTGCATTGGCTCAAAAAGCCGACACGGGAGCGCTATGGGTGATTAACAGCCTGCGCGCCGACCGTGGAGAAGCCGGCCTGCTTGGCTGCCTTGAAGCCCTGCTCAACCAACGCGACACATGGCGCGCAATCAATGCACGACTTGCTCGCCCAGTTCAAAACCTCAAACCCACCCCGCTAAGTTCACGTTCGTACTAATCAGAGAACTGTCTATGTCTAACAAGACCCATAAGGGCAATCGCTCGTACCTTGGCTCGCCTGCCGTTACAGCCAAAAGAACCCACTGGCGGAATGTGTTTTTGTTTTCCTGGTTGCTGGTTTCAGCACAAAGCGCGCTGGCCGCCATCCCTTCGGAATGGAAAAACACCGCCTACGCTTATGAAGCCGAGCATAAGCCGGTGCGCGAGGTACTCGAAGATTTCGCCCAGACCTTCGGTACACAGCTGCAGATCGAGGGCCTGCTGGAAGGCATCGTCAATGGCAAGATACGCGCTAACACCCCGCAGTCATTGCTCGACCGCCTGGGGGTAGAGCATCGCTTCCAATGGTACCTGTACAACAACACGCTCTACGTCAGTACTCTGGACCAGCAAGAGTCAGCGCGCCTGGAGGTCTCCTCCGAGACCATTGCCGACCTCAAGCAAGCCCTCACTGATATCGGCCTGCTCGACAGCCGCTTCGGTTGGGGTGAGTTGCCCGACGATGGCATCGTGTTGGTCTCAGGGCCTCGGCGCTATATCGAGCAAGTCAAACAGTTCAGCAGCCAACGCCGCTCGGTGGACGAAAAACAGAGCGTGCTGAGTTTCCCGCTGAAGTTTGCCAATGCAGCGGATCGCCACGTGGATTATCGCGGCCAGAAGATCACCATTGCCGGTGTTTCCAGCATTGTGCGGGGCTTACTGGAGCCACGCTCCAACGCGACACCCCCTGCGTTAGCCCAGCGCCCCGCCTCACAGCCCGCCCCTCTCGTACCCAACGTTCCCCGCTTGAGCAACCCGTTGCTGGGGCAGATGCTCGCTACAAACAGCACTCCCATGCCAATGGATATTGGCGCCACACTCACCCCGCGGGCGCCGGCACCCACCAGTCGCATTCGCGTCGAAGCCGATATGCGCAATAACGCGGTGCTCATTTATGACCTGCCAGAGCGCCAGGCCATGTACCGCGAGTTGATCGCTCAACTCGATGTGGCGCGCAAGTTGGTGGAAATCGATACGATCATTCTGGATATCGAGCGCACCCAATTGCGTGAATTCGGCGTGAACTGGGGGTTTCAGAACAGCCGTTTCCGTGGTGGTGCAAATATGGCGCCCGGCACATCGCAGCAGTTGTCGATCGAGAATCGCGACCGTTTCTATGCTGACATACGCGCCCTGGAAGCCAAGGGGCTGGCGACCATGGTGTCCAACCCCTCCGTGCTCACCCTGGAAAACCAACCGGCGGTGATCGACTTCAACCGCACTCAGTACCTGACACCCGGTCGTCAGAACGCAACCATCCTGCCGGTCACCGTGGGTACCAGCGTGCAGGTCGTGCCCCGCGTCATCACCAGCCGAGGCAGCCATCAGATTCACTTGGTGGTGGATATCGAGGACGGTACGTTCGATGAGTCCAACCCCAATCGTGACCTCAATAACTTGGATGTGCGCCGCGGTAACGTCAGTACCCAGGCGGTCATGGCGGAAAAACGCTCAATGGTGGTGGGCGGATTCCATGTCACGGAAAGCACCGACAAGCACAACAAGGTGCCGCTGCTGGGCGATATCCCACTGCTGGGCAAGGCGTTGTTCTCTTCAAGCGAACGGCAGAACAATCGGCGTGAACGCCTGTTCATCATCACCCCACGCGTCATCGGCGACCAGGCCGATCCGTCCCGCTACTTGCCTCAGGCAGACCAGGCCGAGTTGCAGACGGCCCTTGCACCACTGGCCAGGCGCAACGCCCCTCACCAGCCCGAGATCAAGCGTAGCGACATCATCAGCACGTTGGCGCATCTGGTAACGGGAGAAGTGCCCAAGGCCTTCAAGTTGGCGCCCATGCCCCTGGGATTGAACACGCTGTGCAGCCCCCGCGACTTGCTGGCGCTGAACACCGAGCGCAGCCAATGGTACGCAGGCCCCGAGTACAACGTCGCCGTCGTGGTGATGCGCAACCAGTTCAACCGCAATGTGCGCATCGATGAAAAAGAATGCAGTAACTCGCAGACTTTGGCCGTCACCGTGTGGCCACGCGCCTGGTTGAAGCCGGGAGAAGAAGCCGAAGTCTTTATCGCCATGCGCCCGGTGAAGAAGGATGAACACCTCAGCGTACCGCGCCCTACCTTGATTACTCCTGTCAAAAAGGCCCGACCATGAAGCATCAATTGTTGTGCGTCACCCTGATCGGTGCGGCGCTGCTCGTCAGCGCTTGTACCCCAACATGCAAAGGCGACTCCTGCTCACGCCCGCAGTCGACCGCGCAGAAGATGGTGATCTGGTGGCCATCGCACATGCGCGTCCAGCCTGGACCGTCCGGGGAGCGCGCGGACTACCAGACGGTATCGCTGGAGCGATGAGCACGACGCAAATGCCCGGCAACCAACCCCAGGTAGCGCTGAACGACCTGGTGAGCGGCGCTGCCGCTCACCAGTCCCTCGCGCCCGGTATCAAAGTGTGCACGTTGCAGGCCGGCAATCGCCCGGGGCTGGCTCTGCATGTCGCTCGCGAAGCGTTGCAAGCCGGGCAATTGCAACGGATATTACAGCGCCGCTTTGAGCAGGCCCTGGTCTTCGAGGGGTGCTTTGTCTACCTCGATGCCCAGGGCGCCATGGTGATCTGGCACGCGCTGCCAACACCGCCCGGCAATCTGGACAGGACGCTGAGCCGGATGCTCTCGCTGGCAGGTCTCAGTGTCCTGGACCCACGATCCATTCGCTGATCAGCGCTGGTCAAGCTCCGGGAGCTCCAGCGTCTCGCGTTTGGCGTCATCGTCCAGCTCGCGCAAGGTGCGATAGATCAACGCCACGGCCTGCAGGGTTTCGCGAGGAATGCTGGCTCCCAACTTTTTGGTGTAGATCGTACGCGCCAACCACACACACTGAATCACGGGCACCTCGGCGGCCTTCGCGCGCGCGATCAGTTTTCGCGCCTCGTCGTCCGTGCCTTTACTGATCAGCAGGGGCAGAGGCGTCTTGCCAGGACGGTAATACAGGGCGACCGCAAAGTGCGTCGGGTTGACTACCAGCATGTCTGCCTCTTCCAGCTTGGGCAGTTTGACCTTCGGTTCCTCCTGGGCCAATTGCTGCGCCAACTGACGGCGCTGCCCCTTCACATGAGGGTCGCCTTCCATGTCTTTGTATTCTTTGACGACCTCAACCTGTGTCATACGCATACGCTTGGCGAAGAAGTGCTTCTGCAACGTCAGATCGATCAACGCCAACACCAGCAACAGCCCCAGGCAGGCATGCAGCAAGTGACGGAACAACGCGATCAGCGCCAGTAGGTAACTCTGCAGATCGCTGTTGGCAAGATTGATCAACGCCCCCAAAGAGGGCCAAACCACCACGTACACAATCAGGCCCAGGAGGAACGCCTTGGCTATGCTCATCAACAGATTCATCAAAGACTGGGCAGAAAACATCTGCTTGATCTGGCTGATAGGGTTGAGGCGATTGAAATCCAGCTTGAGCGTTTGCGGGGCGAACAACAAGCCGAACTGCATCCAGCTGCCAATCAGCTTCGCAGCAATTGCAAGCCCGGCCATCAGCAGAGAGAACGAGAAAAACATGACCAGGCCCTCCACCAGTACTTCTTCCAGCACTCGCACAAACGGCTGGCTCAAGCGCGACATCGGGAACACCATCAGTTGCTGAAAGCGCTGCAAACTGGTCTCGGCAGTGAACAAGGCGACTTCACTGATAGCCGTCAGTGCCAACAGCTTGCTCACATCCTGGCTCTGCGCGACCTGACCTTTCTTGCGTTGGTCACGCAGTTTCTTGGCGGACGCCGGGTGCTTTTTTTCCCCCGAATCACTCACGGTGCCGAGACCGAGAACAAAAGCCCCAGATAGTGCTTAAGGTCACCCAGCTGGCTCATACGCCCGACAATAAGATCCTGCAACAATGCAAAGTACAGCAACAAAATACCGATTCCCGCCAGGCATTTAACCGGTGGCTCCAAGGTACTCACTTGCAATTGCTGGCTGTAGACGCCCAGCAACGCGATGCCAAACTCCAACAGCAACAACACGGCAATAAAGGGCGCAGCGTAAAGCATCATGTGCATGAACGTGTCACTCAGCATCCCGACAAATACGCTCATGCCATCAGCCGCTGGAAACGGAAACCACACGGTGGGTGGCCAGATCAGATAACTGTCCCAGATCACCTGGGTCAGCGTGCCCAACCCCAGAACGGCCATCAACAGGTAAATCGCCAGTTGCTTGAACATGTGCCCGATCGGTGTCGCGTCCGGCCCCAGTGACGGGTTAAGTTGGCCACCTGCCAAGGCTCCACGCTGGTTGTCCAGCAGCGCCCCGACCGACTCGAACATCCAGAACGGCATCGCCAGCAACACCCCGAGCAGCAACCCCAGGACCACTTCCTTGATCATCAGCGCACCGAGCATGATTGCTGAAGGGTCCTGCCCTGCCAAAGCTGCGTGAATACCCGGCGCGGGCAGCAGCGCCAGGACCATCACGATGGTGTGCCGAGGCAGGCCTCGCACGTGCTGAAAACAAAACGCCGCCACCAAAATGCCACAGGGGTAAATACGCGCCATGCCAATCACCAGGCTGGGCAGGTAGTCAAGATAAAGCAGCACAGGCAACGCCTCAGTTCAGGGCCGAACGGCCGATCATTTCAAACGTCAGGTTGATCAGCTGGATCAACTCAACGCCAATCCAGCGGCCCGTCAGGATCAATGTGACACCCACCGCCACTAGCTTGATACCAAAGGGTAATGTCTGGTCCTGGATCTGCATCAGTGCTTGTACCAGGGAAGTCAGTACCCCCACCACCACCGCCACGATCAGCGGCGGCGCCGACAGTACAACCACCAGCAACATGCCCTGCTTGAACAGCACGATAGGTTCCATACGCCACTCAGAGATAAGAAAGGAACAGGCTGTCGAGCAACCGCGACCAGCCAGACACCAGCACGAACAGCAGCAGCTTGAGCGGCAGGGAAATGGTCATCGGCGAGACCATCTGCATACCCAGCGCCAGCAGCAGGTTGGAAACAATAAGGTCGATCACGATGAAGGGGATATATATCAGGAACCCGATCTCGAACCCCGCCTGCAATTGCGAAAGCACAAAGGCCGGAATCAGCAGGATAAGATCCTCACGCTGCACCTCCTGCGCCATTTTCGCTGGCCACAGACGTGCGGTATTTTCCAATAGATGGGTCAGCACATCCGGGTCCACATTACGCAGCATGAAGGCACGCAAGGGGTTGATGGCCTCATTGCCGGTACTCAGAAACGTTTGCACGTTGGTCATGTCCAGAGGCGAAGCCTTGAGGTTCTCGGCGATCTCATACCCCACCGGTGCCATGATGAACAAGGTGGCAGCCAGGGCGATTCCGTTGATGGCCATGCTTGGAGGCACCTGTTGTACGCCGATGGCATTGCGGGTAATCATCAGCACAATCACGATTTTCAAGAAGGCTGTGCAGACAACCAACAGCATGGGCATCAACGACAACGCCCCCAGAAATACCGCCAGAACTACCGGGTCCAGCCCCTGAAGAATCATCGACCGAACACCACTCGGGACAACTGCAACCCCAGACGCCCGTCAACTTCCACCAACTGTCCCTGGCCGATGGGTCGATCACCGTAATACAGTCCCGCCGTGCCCGGGGCGAAACCGGCAATGCCCAATACCGAGCCGGGCACGAGGTTACGCAGCTCCCCCAGGGTAAGGTTCAGTGTTCCGCAGCGTACGTTCAGCGTCATGCTCAACTCATCGAACGGCTCGGGGCCGAATACGTCCATGACAGGTTCATCGTTTTCATGCCCCGAGTAATGAGGTACAGCTAAATCTTCGTCCACGGACATGTCCTCGATAGAAGTAAGAATGAAACGTAAGCGCCCGTTGTCATCGTCAATGCCCCCGTGCAGGCGCTCTCTGCCAACCTGCACATAGCCGCTGCCCAGGGCCTGGAAAAAGGTCTGTTCAAGCACCAGCACATCGCCGGTCCGCAGGCTACTGGCCTGTACAATCGGTAACCGCAACCGCCCAAGGGTCACGGCAATTGCCAATTGAAACGACAACGGCAGTGGCGCAGCCGTGGCCCGCCAGGAACTCGCCTCGTGCAAGGCCAAAAAGCTTTCGGGCCTCAACCAGGCATAACCCTCAGCCCAGGATGCCCCCAGGGTCACGGTGAGGCGGCAGCCAAACCCCCTTGGTCGCTCGGTGTGCAGCAATCTCACATAACCCAACAACGACCGCACTTCGGGGCTCAGGTAATACTGGAACAACGCCCAGAACCAGGAGTCTGGTTCGTTGTCGGCCCCAGCGAGGGTCACCGGACACTCGCCCATCAGGCTGAGCAACGGCCCTGCCTTAGCGAGCGCCAGCACGCCGCACTGCGTGTCAAAGCACACCGCTTCACTGCCAACTGGCGCACGTCCAGGCTCAAGCCGCAGCTCACCGGCCTGACCCGCGACATGGAACGGCAGGTACAGGCCGCGCCCCAGTCGGTTGCGTGCGGCAACCAAGTCGCTCTTGATCGACGGGAATGTCAGTAGCGGTACGATCATAGGTTGCCGACGCTTGGCACAAGTACGCTGACTGGCCGCCCCAGCGCTTGCGCAAAACGTTCCTCACACTGCTGTCGTACGCCACTGAGCCAGCGTGCCGTGGCGCCCTGTTCTGCTTCCAGCTCAATGGTCCAGGCGCTCTGTTCTCGGCGCACGCTGGCATTGATCCGTCCCAGACGTGGCAAGTACAACACTGCCTGCAACGGCCATTGCGAACCGGCCAATACACGCGGCGCCAGCTGTTCGGCGAGCGCCTCGATCATGGCGATACCGGATGCTGATTTTTTTCCCGATAAGGAGGCTCCCGTCCCTGTGCCCTCACGCTCATCAGCAAACAGCCGCGCAAACAGTCGCCCTTGCTCCCAGGGCACCACGCCCGCTGTTCCCGGCTCACGTTCTTCCCGTGGCTCACGCAGGGGCGGTCTTTGAGGGGGTTTATTAGCAACCTTAGTCATGCCGGCTCCCGTGCCAGTAAAAGTGATAACTCCTGTAACTTTTCAACCTGTCGCAAGCATTCGGTGGCTTGCCTCTGGGCTTTGCCAACGTGGCTTTCTTTTACTGGCCGTTGGCTGCGCAACGCCTCAAGCTGCCCCTCTTCTCGCTGGGTGCTGGCGGATAAGGAGTGTTCCTGGGCGCGCCAGGATTTCAGCCCCTTCAAGGTCAGGGTCTGGCCCTGATGCTGACTGAGCAACTGCGCACTTTGCCGGGCTTCCTCCTGCCGAGTCTGTTCAAGTGCTTCCTGGGCCTGCTGGATGTGCGCAAGCAGGGCCTGCTGTGCACGCTTGGCCTCACGCAGGGCACGCTCGGCCCGATCGGCCCGGTGCCTGCGCAGGCGCCGCAGCGTCTCCACCTCACCGAGCAGTACGTCAGAATGGGACATGGGCGGTCAGCTCCTTGAGTTGCTCCAGCGTGACAGCCATCGGTGTCGGCTCACGCAAATCCTGGCGCAGGAAACCATCCACCGCTTGGCGACTGTTCACCGCCAGGTCCGTCAGGGCATCGCTGCCAGGCTGGTACTCGCCCAGCTTGAGCATCAACTCAATCTGCTGGTACGCCGATAGCAAACGCCGCAACGCCGTGCCCGCCTGGATATCCGCAGGTTCTGCGACGTTGCTCAATATTCGTGAAAGGCTCGCCAGCACATCCACCGCCGGATAGTGCCCACGCTCGGCCAATTTGCGCGACAACACGATATGACCGTCAAGCAACGAACGCACTTCGTCGGCCACCGGGTCGTTCATGGAGTCCTGCTCGATCAGCACCGTGTAGATCGCTGTGATCACACCGTCACGGGTCAACCCGGCGCGTTCCACCAGACGCGGCAGCAAGCTGTACACCGAAGGCGGCAGACCACCGCGTCCCAGGGGCTCACCGGCAGCCAGGCCAATTTCGCGCTGGGCCCTGGCGAAACGAGTCAGGGAATCAATCAGCAACAACACCCGTTGACCCTTGCGCCGGAAACCTTCAGCCAACGCCGTGGCGGTGAATGCAGCGCGAGCGCGCTCCATGCTGGAGCGATCAGACGTAGCACACACCAGTACCGCTTTGGAGCGCAGTTGCTCATCCAGCTCATGGTCGAGAAACTCACGCAACTCGCGGCCTCGCTCGCCGATCAGGCCGAACACGATGACGTCGCATTCGACGTTACGGGCGATCTCGGCCAACAAGGTCGTCTTGCCGCAACCGGCCCCGGCGAACAGACCGACGCGCTGGCCTTCACCCAGCGTCATCAAGCCATCAATGGAACGCACCCCAGTGGCCAGGGCACGGTTGATCCGCGGGCGCTCGGTGGGTAACGGCGCTTCACACAGCACCGCACTGGTATCGGGCAGTTCAGCTTCGACAAACGCACTGGCGCCCTGCCCCGTAATCGGTCGCCCGAAACCATCCAGTACTTGGCCCAACAGCGCCTCGCTGACCTGCACACGATGCGAAACGCCCAGGCGCTCAACGCCAGCGCCCACTCGTACGCCTTCCAGATTACCCAGGGCACTGAGTACTGCATCCTGCTGATCAAAGCCGATGATTTCGGCGAGCATGAAATCGCCCGGCCCTTTTTCCACTTGGCACAAATCGCCGATGCGCGCCTGAGGCAATCGGCATTGCAGCAACATGCCATTGACGCGCTGGATGCGACCACGCATCGCCACTGGCGCAAAGCTGCTCAGCGCCTGGGCCTGGCGCTGTTGCCAGGCGTCGAGACGCGCTTGCAATTGCGTACTCACCAAAGCACCTCATAACGCTGCGCACCGTCGAAAACCACCTTGCTGTTGTCGATCAGCACCAGGCGCAGGCCGTCTATCTGATCCCCCAGAAAAAGCCGGCTGCCCTCTTCCAGAACCACGTGGCCGTTCGGTCCGCCCACTATCTGCACAATCCTGAACGGCAAGGCCTCATCGCGCACACGGACACGACTGATCACCGGCACCGCACTGTCGAATTGCTCACCAAAACGGCTGAGCATCCGCGACACCAACTCCACATCCTCCTGGGAAACATCCCCGCTCAGCACGACTTGGCCGTTGATCACCTGCAAGCCGATGCGCGGGTTCAACTCACGCTCGCCAAGCATCTTCACCAACTGTTGGCGCACATCAATCGGCGAGGCCAGTTCCTGTTTTCCAGCCACCGCAGGCATCAGCGAAGCCTGGGCCTCATGCTCCCCTGTCGAGACCATGCCCACTACGGCGATGATGATCGCCATCACCAGCACCAGGCTGATCAAGCGCTTTTGCTGCGAGGGCGCAATGGCGGACAACATCAGTGCCTGCGCGGGTTCATCCGGCGATGGCACCGCTGCGGCCGCCGGCGCCACAGGCTCGGGCCACGGTTGATCCGCCAGGGTGACGCACAACCTTACGCTGCCCACCAGAAAGGGCACGTTCAATGCCAGATTCGGGATCTGCGCCATGGCTTGCCCAGCAGCCCCGTACAACAGTTCCGCCTGGGCCTGCACCGACCAGTTAGCCTCAAAAAAGCGCAGCAACGCATGCTGCTCGGCAACCCCTGGATCGTTCAGCACCAAGTCAGCATCTGCCTGGGCGCCAATGCTCCATTGTTCGCCAAACAACGGCAACGCAGCGCCCTGGCGCTGGCCATCAAGCACCCTTAGCTCATACATTATCGAGCCCTCCTTCGTATTAACCATGGCCGCAGGCTCATGCCGCCGCCCCCCGCATCAAGGCTTCCTGGCCCAGGTCTATGCGCCCCAGGACCTTGACCTTGGATGTGCTTCCCAACTCAGCGAAAGACAGCACCGGTACATGGTTGAACTCTTCCAGCAGCAAGGTCCGCAATGGGCTGCGCAAGTCTTGCGCCACCAACATCACACTTTTGCTCTTGGCCCTTAGAACAAAGGCTTGGTTGAGCAAACTGATAAAGGCCGCGCTGTGGTTCTCGTCCAGCGCGAAAAACACGCCGGTCTGGGTCTGGCGCAGCGCCTCGCGCAGGATGTTTTCGCTCTGCGGAGATAACAGCCAGGCATGCAGGCCATCGGCCTCGCTGTACTGGTGGTAGATCTGTGCCTTGAGGGCAATGCGCGCATAGTCGGCCAGGGCTTCCGGCTCACGCTCATGCTGCCCGTACTCGATCAGCGACTCGACAATCAGCCGCACTGCTCGCAGCGGTACGCCTTCACTGGCCAGGCGTTGCAACACCGCCGAAAAACGCGAGAGCGGCATGATGCGCTGCAGTTCCTGCACCAGTTCCGGCTGGTTATGCTCAAGCCAACTCAAGATCGACTTGCTCTCCTGAATCCCCAGGAACTGCGGCCCGCTAAGCATCATTGCCTGCCTCATGCGTTCCAGGATCAGGTGCGTAGCCGTGAAGCGCTCCAGCTCTGGGTCCTCCAGCAGCGGGTCATCAGGAGGCAACCAGAGCCAATCCTGTTCATCCCGCTCAGCCAGCCCCGGTATGGCGTGCTCAGGCTCAACCGTCAGCGCCTTGCGCTCAACAGCCACATGGTTGACCACTGACGCCCTGACCATGGGCACCTCATGCACGCAAAAGCGCATTTCATCGGCGGCCAGGGAATCATCGAGTTCAACTTCGAACGGCGGCAATGTCAGGCCGATATTGGCGACCAGCGAGTTTCGCGCCTGGCGAATCCCATGAATCAGGTCCGTCACCTCAGGCGTTCCGCGCAGCACGGGGGAAAACTGCAACAGGTAGGGGCGCGACGGATCAAATCCGCGCAAGTCCTCTTTACCGTTCTCTTCAGGTCGAACGACCTCGGCGGCTTCGTTGGCGGGCTCTGCCTGTCGTTGACGCTGGCGTACCAGGTAGTAACCCACACAGCCGGTGATCAGCGCGATAAGAATAAACACCAGGGTAGGCATGCCCGGCACTAGGGCAAACGCAAGCATTCCCACCGAGGCAATCACCCAGCTCTTGGGCTCGCTGGTCATTTGCCGAGCAATTTCGACGCCCATGTTACTGACGCCTTTGCGTCCATCCGGCGCCACGCGGGTGATGATCATGCCCGCAGTCAGAGAGATCAGCAGCGCTGGAATCTGTGCTATCAGGCCATCGCCAATCGTCAGCACCGAATACAACGAAATGGAATCGGCAGCGCTCAACCCGTGCTGGAACATGCCCGTGGAGAAGCCGCCCAACAGGTTGACTACGACGATGATCAAACCGGCGATGGCGTCGCCTTTGACGAACTTCATGGCGCCATCCATGGCCCCAAACAGCTGGCTTTCACGCGACAGCTGATCGCGTTTGTCGCGCGCCTGCACACCGTCAATCAACCCGGCACGCAAATCGCTGTCGATAGACATCTGCTTACCCGGCATTGCATCCAGGCTAAATCGCGCCGCGACCTCGGCAACCCGCTCCGAACCCTTGGTGATCACCAGGAAGTTGACCAGGGTCAGGATCAGGAAGATCACCATCCCCACCGCCAGGTTTCCCCCCACCACAAAATTACCGAACGCCTCAACGATGTCACCGGCGTCCTGTTCCAACAAGATCAGGCGCGTGGTCGCGATCGACAGCGCCAATCGAAACATAGTGGTCAACAACAGGATCGACGGGAACGACGAGAACGCCAAAGGGCCCGGTAGATAAAGCGCCAGTACGATCAACAGGCAAGATATGCAGATATTGAGAGCAATCAGAATATCTACCAGCCAGGTCGGCAGTGGAACGATAAAGATAAAGATAATGGCCATGACCACCACAGCGCCCAGCACTTCAGCTCGCTGTGCCACTTTGAGCAGTAAGCCATTGATGGTCGACAGCAGAGTCACGTCATAGCCTCGGCCAGCTCAGGAGAACGCTGGGTTCCGCCATCGATCCGGTTCAGTTCGTCCATCACCGCTACAAACTTGAACAAGGTTTCCTCACGGACTCTGGTGTCAGGCCACAAGGCCAAAGGTAACTGCCGGATCAGAGGGTAAAGCGCGTTGAGAGCTGTCAATTGCCTGGTAGGCGAACCACTCCCCATCTCATTCCCCAACCGCAGAATTTCATCGGCGCCTATGCCGCTGCTGGCATATCCGAGCAGGCGCTGCAGCAGCGTAACGGCCTCATCCTCCATCTCCAGGCGCTGCTTGCACGTCACGCAACTGGCCAGCACTGCGCTCAACTGCCCGCAGCTTCGCAGCCCCACCAGCAAGGAGCGCAGCAATGGTGTAGGCACCGAGGACACCAAGGCGGCAATATCGTCTGCCAGGGCTTTACGCATCACGTTAAGCCCTTCTTGAAACCCATCACCGCCGTATACACCCAGCAGGGCTTGCATCATTGTTGCCAGGGATTGGCGCGTGACCACGCTGGCGTAGTAGAGCGCACGTAGGGCCTGGCGCTCCTCGGGGTCCACGCTGGCGGCTTGCAGTGTTAAGGCGATGTTCAGGCCGGCCTGGATTTCGCCCTTGAAACGCGCCTCCAGCTTGGCGATGGCTGCGTGTGCCAGGGCCGCTTCGGATTTACGGACTTCAGCGTCCGCCTCGCTCACCACATGCTTGAGCACCACGAAAGCACGCGCCGGGTCGCCTCCGGCGAGGTCGAGCAATTTTTCGAGACTGGCGCTTTGCAGCAACTGCATCCTGATTCGGCGCGAAACCGAAGCCATGCTCGCCTGGGCCGGGTGACCCAACTGGTCATAAAGCTCCACCAGCTTTTCAGCCGCAGGCACGCGCACGCCCATTTGCCGATGGGCCAGCGGGAGCTTATTGAGCTCCACTTCCTGATTGAACAGATGGGCCAGTTCGTCGACACCCTTCGCAGGTGCAGGCACGGAGCCAGTGTTGATAACAGGTTGATCCGAGCTTTGGACCGTTTGCACATCGTTGCGAGATTCGACTTTCATGGACAGGCCAGTTCAGGAAGAGTGTTTTCCCTGTGTGGCGAGGCCCACCCATACGGTTCCATAGAAATTTGAGGCTGAGGCGGGTTTGAAAAGACTTGCACAGGCACCTGTTCCCCCGTGCAAAAGTCTGCGTAAAAACACCTCCATTCAAAATATTTATCTATGTATATCAAGCTATTAAACGATTTTTTCTCTTTGGCACACGCAGTGCAATCGGGTTCCTGTCGATACGTTTTCGACTGCGTCTACCTTAAGGAAAAAATCATGAATATCCCTATTGAAGCCTTAGTTCACCTTGGTGGCAATTCGCCTCAATTCATGCTCCATCTGACAGACGATCAACAGAAAAAACTGCGGCGCTTCATTCACAAACGGGTCCTCAACCCGGAAGACGCGGATGATCTATTGCAACTGACTTACTTGGAGGCCTGGCGCAATCGCGAGCGCTTCAGTGGTACCGCGACGCTCAGCACCTGGATGTGCGGTATCGCGCAGAACCTGATCCGCAATCACTTCCGGCGCCTGTATGCCAAGCCCTCTCATTGCGAATTCGACGAGTCGCTGTGGCATGGCCATGAAGAAAACCACAGCCTGGATTGGGAATTCGAGGTCAACCGACGCCTGGAAAATACCCTGAGCGCAATTGATCACTTGCCCACAGAGATGCGCAGAACACTGTATGCCTCCCTGGAAACCGACGGCAGTTACCAGGACACCGCCGACGTACTGGACATTCCTATCGGCACCGTGCGCTCGCGCCTGTCACGGGCACGCGAACAGCTCAAGCGCGTCACCCACACCCCACTGCATCAGTAAGTTGAACTAGCCAGTCAAGCGTTGGGCGACAGGGATATCTGCCCAACACTGTCGGACTGGGCCCGTGAGTAGACCCTCGAAGACGCTTAGCGCTTGCGCTCCCCTCATGCACGGTGCATTCGCCACCGCCCGTCGCCAAAATCAGCGCTTTGGCTTAAACAGTTGAAAGCGTAGAAAAATTTTCAACAAAAACGCTTGACGCATTGCCGTTCCAAGCGAATAATGCGCGCCACTTGGCTACATAGCTCAGTTGGTTAGAGCATAGCATTCATAATGCTGGGGTCCGGGGTTCAAGTCCCTGTGTAGCCACCAAGTACTAAAAACGGCTTACCGGAAGGTAGGCCGTTTTTTTATGCGCGCAAAAAAACTCCCCAACTGTATTTTGACGCCCCCCAACCCCACTGTTAGTGTCCTGCCTCCCCTAAACACGGAGTGCCCCGATGCAACTGGACATCTACCAAGTCGACGCTTTCAGCGACCATCCCTTCGGCGGCAACCCGGCAGCGGTGTGCCCACTCACTGAGTGGCTGGCCGACGAGCAACTGCAGCAGATTGCAGCCGAGAATAATCTTTCGGAAACCGCGTTCTTTGTACCCCGTGGCGAGTTCTATGAGTTGCGTTGGCTCACGCCGGAAGTTGAGGTGGACCTGTGCGGCCATGCCACGTTGGCAGCCGCGTGGGTATTGATCCACAAGTTGGCGGACGCCCCGCAGGTTCTGCGCTTTGCCACCCGTAGCGGCGAGTTGCGGGTAACGCGCAACGGCGATGAGCTGGCGATGGATTTTCCGGCCAAAAAACCCGAACGCTGCGAGCCGCCCCACGGCATGTTGAGCGCCCTGGGGCTTGAAAACGCCGAGGTGTTTGGCACCGACGACTACATCGTGCTGGTGGAAGATGAAGCACAGGTGGCGGCTCTCACACCGGACTTTGCGCGGCTCAAAGGCCTGCCTAAACGCGGGGTTGCGGTGACCGCTAAAAGCACTCGGTTTGATTTTGTCTCGCGCTGGTTCGGCCCGAATGTGGGCGTTAATGAAGACCCGGTTACCGGCTCGGCGCACACGTCGCTGGCACCTTTCTGGGCCGAGCGCCTGGGCAAATCGCAATTGAGCGCCGAGCAAGGCGGCCAGCGTAAGGGCCAGCTGCGCTGTGAACTGCTGGGTGACCGGGTGATTATTTCCGGCAAGGCCGTGCTGTACATGCAAGGCACGATTTACCTGTAAACAACGCAGTAGCCCAAGGACCACAGCACCTTCTCAACATGAACGGAGTTCAGCGCGTGTTTTTGATTTCCCGCCGCAGTCTGACAGTCATCGCCGCAACCCTGGCCCTCGCCGCCTGCCACACGCCCGTCAACGAACAGCCTCCGGCGCCAGAGCTGGGCTCGGGCTACCGCACCGACCTGAGCACACGCCACGCCGAGCGCCATATGGCCGCCGCCGCCAACCCGCTGGCCGCTGAAGCCGGGCGTGAAATGCTGCGTCAAGGCGGTTCAGCCATTGATGCGGCGATTGCCATGCAAGCGGTATTGACCCTGGTGGAACCGCAGTCTTCCGGCATCGGCGGCGGTGCGTTCATCATGCTGTGGGATGGGCACAACGTGCAGGCTTATGACGGCCGCGAAACTGCGCCGGCCGGGGCCACGGAGCGTCTTTTCCTGAAGGCCGACGGTACGCCCATGGCGTTCACGGATGCGCAGATTGGCGGGCGCTCGGTGGGCACTCCAGGGGTATTGCGCGCCCTGGAGATGGCGCACCAAAAGAGCGGCCGCTTGCCATGGGCCAAGCTGTTTGAACCGGCGATTCGCCTGTCGGAGCAAGGCTTCGCCATTTCCCCACGCTTGCACAGTTTGATCGCGGCTGACCGCTTTATCGCGCAATCGCCCGACATGGCGGCGTACTTCCTGAATGCCGATGGCTCGCCAAAAGCCACCGGCACGCTGTTGAAAAACCCGGCTCTGGCCGCGGTGTTCAAGCGCATCGCCAAGGAAGGGCCGGATGCGTTGTACCAAGGATCGATTGCCGATGAGATCGCACGCAAGGTGCAGGGCCATCGCAATGCCGGCAGCCTGTCCCAGGCTGATCTCAAGAGCTACACCGCCAAGCAACGCGCACCGCTGTGCACCGACTACAAACAATGGAAGGTCTGCGGCATGCCACCGCCGTCCTCGGGCGGCATTGCCGTGGCGCAGATCCTCGGGACACTGCAGGCGCTGGAAACCCGCACCCCGCGCCTGGCCATCGCCCCTATGACACCGGTCAAGAGTGCCTCGCCGGCCGGGCTTGAGCCGACACCCGAGGCCGTGCACCTGCTCGCCGAAGCCGGGCGCCTGGCCTTTGCTGACCGCGCGCTGTACGTGGCCGATGCAGACTTCACCCCCGTACCCGTCGCCGGCCTCGTCGCACCGAGTTACCTGGCGCAGCGCGCCACGCTGATCGGCGAACGCAGCATGGGCATCGCCAAGCCCGGCCAACCCGCCGGTATTCAGGTAGCGTATGCGCCAGACCGCTCGCCGCTGCGCATCTCCACCTCACAGGTGGTGGCAGTGGACGACCAGGGCGGCGCCGTGTCGATGACCACCACGGTTGAAGCAGCATTCGGCTCTCATGTGATGGTCCAGGGCTTTTTGCTCAACAACCAGATGACCGACTTCTCGTTCATCCCCGCAGAAAACGGCCAGCCTGTAGCCAACCGCGTACAACCGGGCAAACGCCCACGCTCGGCCATGGCGCCGACCTTGGTGTTCGACCGCAACTCGGGCGAACTGCTGGCTACCGTCGGCTCCCCCGGCGGCTCGCAGATCATCGAGTACGTGAGTAAATCCCTGGTGGCCATGCTCGACTGGAAGCTCGACCCGCAGGCGGCCATCAGCCTGCCCAACTTTGGCAGTCGCAATGGTGCTACCGAGTTGGAAGCTGGGCTGTTCAGTCCGGCGCTGAAACAGGCGCTCAAGGACAAGAGCCACGCCCTGAGCGAGATCGAGATGACCAGCGGCGTGCAGGCCATCGTGCGCACACGGGATGCCCAGGGTAAGGTGACGCTCAGTGGTGGCGCGGACCCTCGGCGTGAAGGTGAGGCGTTGGGTGATTAAGGTGTTGATCTATCCGTACAGGCTTATAAAAAAAGACCTGCACCCTTACGCCTTAAATCCTACGCGGAGCGCCAGAACTCAAAGTGCCATGTCATCTTTTGCGATAAAAACCTTCTTGAGCAGCCCCATCTCACCTGCGATTTTCTGGCCCGCCCTTTCTTGCCAGAGGCTACGTCAAAGACGTAGAATTTCGCGTGTTCACTCTCATAGAATCCCCTCTCTTCAGCAGGCAATGGCCTGACTATTGGACTGAAGATGAAAAAGGTATCTTCATGGCGTTTCTCGCCAGCCATCCTGATGCTGGAAATGTCATTCCGCGCTCGGGAGGTTGCCGAAAGATACGCTGGAGCATGGAGGGCCGGGGTAAAAGTGGATCAGTGCGGGTCATCTACACCACACAACTGGAGTGCGGAGCAGTCGTCGCGCTACTGATTTATGGCAAGAGCGCCACGGAGAATATTCCGGCACATATCCTGTACAAAATCGCAAAGGAAATGAACCATGCCACTCACTGATAAAGAACTGAAGGAACGTGACGCCAAACGCAATATAGGCGAAGAACTACTCACAGCCATTCAGGATGTCAAAGCGGGACGTTACGGTGCCGTGCAGCACGTTGAGGTCACTCAGGCTGCCGAAGCAAGAAGCAAGACAGGGCTCTCACAACCCAAATTTGCCGAGCTTCTGGGCGTGTCAGTAAGAACCCTTCAAGAATGGGAGCAAGGGCGTCGCGCACCTTCCGGAGCAGCACGTTCGCTACTGCATATTGCGGCCATAAGGCCGGACGTTTTTCGCGAAGTACTCAGTAACGCCTGATCGCGTTACTGCTTCGGGCCAATCACTGGCGGTTGATCTTCAAGCCCTTGCGCCCCGCATGCCGCTCCAGCGCCAGCTCGATCAACCGGCTCACCAGCTCGCTGTAGCTCATGCCTGCCGCCTGCCACAGCTTGGGGTACATGCTGATGCGGGTAAAACCGGGCAGTGAGTTGATCTCGTTGATCAGCACTTCGCCGTCCTGCGTCAGGAACACATCCACCCGCGCCAACCCGGCGCAGCCCAACACTTCAAACGCCTCAATGGCCAGGCTGCGGATCCGCTCGCTGGCGTCATGACTGATCGCCGCCGGCACCACCACCTGGGCGGCCTGGCCATCGATGTATTTGCTGTCGTAGGAATAGAAACCACTGCTCACCACGATCTCGCCACAACCGCTGGCGATGGGCTCGTCATTGCCCAGCACGGCGCATTCGATCTCACGGCCCTGGACGGCGGACTCCACCAGCACCTTCTCATCAAACCCCAACGCCAGTTCAACGGCAGCGCGGTACTCGGCTTCGCTGCCGACTTTGCTTACCCCCACCGACGAACCCTGGTTGGCGGGCTTGACGAACATCGGCACACCGAGCTTGCCAGCGGCCGTTTCAAAAGAGGTGCGCGCCGCATTAGCTCGCGTAAGGGTGATGAACGGCGTGACCGCAATGCCCACGTCGCGCAGCAAGCGCTTGCTGATGTCTTTGTCCATGCACACCGCCGAGCCGAGCACGTCGGAACCGACGAAGGGCAAGTCCGCCATGCGCAGCAAGCCTTGCAGGCAACCGTCTTCACCGAGGGTGCCGTGGACAATCGGGAAGATCACGTCGATGTGTTCCAGCACGCCCTGGCCAGAGGTCTCTACCACTTGCTGGCTGGCCTTGCCGGGCACCACGGCCAATTCACGGTTGGACTGGTTGAGGGCGATGAGCGCCGGGTTTTCCTGGTTGAGCAGGAAGTTCGAGGTGTCATTGAGGTGCCAGTGACCGGCCTTGTCGATACCGATCAAAACCGGCTCGAAGCGTGAGCGATCAAGGGCATCGACAATGTTGCGCGCCGATTGCAGCGAGACCTCATGCTCAGCCGAACGCCCCCCAAAAATAATCCCTACCCGCACCTTGCTCATGACCCGGCCTCACTGTTGAAAGTAAGGCTTCTTACCATGGGTGGTCAGCGATTCGCTACCCGATGTGCATTGCCCAATACCTGCACAATCGTACAAGACCCCAGCAGACAACCGGTGCAGACTCAGTTAACGTGTTTCCACCTCCTTTTGTGACAAGTCACCATGGGCAACCCCATCCACTCCCTCGACTGGCTGCACCGCGCGCCCCACGCCAGTGGCCTTGACCGTATCGAGGCGTACTTTGCCGGCTTTGCCTTCGACCCTCATCGCCATGACACCTACGCCATCGGGCGCACGTTGTTCGGCGTACAGAGTTTTCATTATCGCGGCGGCACGACCCACAGCCTGCCTGGCACCACCATGGTGATCCACCCCGATGAAACCCATGACGGTCGCGCCGGCAGCGACGAAGGCTTCAAGTATCGGATGATTTATGTGGAGCCGGCGCTGATCCAGCAGATCCTCGGTGGCCAGCCGTTGCCGTTTATCCCCGGCGGCTTGTCCACCGACCCACGGCTGCACCGCGCCAGCGAAGTGTTGCTGCAGAGCCTGGATTGCCCGATAGACCCGATGCAAGAGCAAGACGCAATGTTCGACCTGGCCCACGCGCTGAGCGCTGCGTCAGGGGCCATCATCCGCCGTAAATCCTTCGACTACATCGCGGCCGAACGCGCCCGTGAATTCATCCACAGCGCCCTGGGCCGCAGCATCACCCTGGATGAAATTGCCGACCACGCCGGCCGCGACCGGTGGGCGTTATCGCGGGATTTTCGTTTGTTATTCGGCACCAGCCCCTACCGCTACCTGACCATGCGCCGACTGGACCTGGTGCGCCACTTGTTGGCCCAGGGCCAATCGTTGGTGGATGCGGCGATGACCGCGGGCTTTACCGACCAAAGCCACATGACCCGCCAATTTCGCAGCACCTACGGCATGCCGCCATCGCGTTGGGTGAAAATGCTCGGACGCTGAGTACTGGGTTGGACTGTGGGAGCTGGCTTGCCTGCGATGCAGACACCTAGGTGTATCAGGCACACCGCTATCGCAGGCAAGCCAGCTCCCACAGTTGGATGAGGTGGCGTTGCTGGCATTTGGTCATGGTTTGTAAAGGGCCAGCAAGCTGCGTCCCTTTAAATTGCAGGACGTTTCCGAGACAATCCCTGCCGCCTTGTGCCTGTTGGAATCGATGGCTAGTCTTCGGCCCGTCACTGCCTTTTCAGTGATCGGGTTTAGTCGCCCGGACTCTAATCAGGCGCATGGTCCTCCATGAGGTTTATGGTGGCTGTGCGCAGGGCACCCTCGGGTGCGCCGGATTTTCCTGATTAGCCGGTCGACTAACCTGCGTACAGCCGCCACCCTTCGTTTAGTCGCGACTGGGCCGGCTTCTGCCTTAATCAGGAGTTACACCATGACCAAAGCACTTCCCGATCCACCCATGGATTGCCTAGTCGTCAATGAAGAACTCAGCTTCGAAGACGCTCAACTCTATATTTCCCATCTGATCAACAGCGCATCGGCCACGGTGTGGGACTGTTGCGATCACCTGCAACCCCACGACCGCGCCCGAATCCATGCCGCATGGCACTTGCTGGAGATGGCCAAGACCGTAGTAAACCGCACCCTCGAGTGCATGCCACGAACCTGAAGACACCATAAACCCCATGTGGGAGCTGGCTTGCCTGCGATGCAGACACCTCGGTACATCAGGTACACCAAGATGATGCCATCGCAGGCAAGCCAGCTCCCACAGTTGATCTTCGTGGCTTTGCGCCTCTGTCAGAGCTGGCGCCCGACAACCGGTTGACCAATGGCCAGGAAGTTTCCGCCCGCCACATGGTGCAACGTGCGCAGTTCATCATGCCCCTCAAAATGCCAGCGGCCCTCGCTGAATACCCGCTCATCAGCATAGGCCGCGACCACTTCGCCCAGGAACAGGTCATAGGTCTGCTGATTATGCGGCTCGGGCAGCAAGCGGCATTCCAGCCAGGCCACGCAGCCTTCCAGCATCGGCGCCTCGGTGTGCTCACCGCTGAAAGTGTGCAGGCCATAGGCTGCGAATTTGTCGGTTTCAACGCCGCGGGTATTGCCCACCGTCTGCACCAGATCAGCCTGCGCAACACAAGGCACCTGCAGCACAAAAGTGCCGGCGCCTTCCAGTAGTTGGCGGGTCCAGGTGGCCTTGTCGAGCACCACCGCGACTTTCGGTGGTTCGAAATCCAGCGGCATGGCCCAGGCAGCGGCCATGATATTGCGCTGGCCGTTGTGGGCTGCACTCACCAACACGGTCGGCCCGTGGTTGAGCAAACGGTAAGCCTTGGACAGTGGTACGGGGCGACGGAACGTAGGGCTCATGGTCGATCAGCTCTGCAAGCGAGAAAAGACCTACGATACCTCAAGCACAAGCCCGACAGGTCAGCTCGACAGCTGATTGGCAAACTGCCCGACCGCACTCACCACCTTTTGCGCACCGTCCTGAATCTCGACGATCACGGTACCCGCCTCCGCCGCCAGGGCCAGGCCCTGCTCGGCTTGCGCACGACCGTCGGCCATCAAGGCCACCGCGTCGCGGGCCATGTCCTGGTTCTGGCGCACCACACCGACAATTTCCTCGGTGGCTTTGCTGGTGCGTGACGCCAATTGCCGCACTTCATCGGCCACCACCGCAAAGCCCCGCCCCTGTTCACCGGCACGCGCCGCTTCGATGGCGGCGTTGAGCGCCAAAAGGTTGGTTTGCTCGGCAATGCCGCTGATGGTCTTGACGATGCTGCCGATCACTTGGGACTGGGCATTCAGCGCCTCGATACCTTCGCCGGCCTGCTGCATGTGCTGGGCCAGGTCGCGCATCACGTCCACGGCCTGGGTGACTACAGTGGTACCGCGCTGGGCGCTGTCGTCGGTTTGCAACGAGGTGCTGTAGGCAATATTGGCGGCCTCGGCCACCGCCTGCTCGCGGTTGACCTGGTCGGTAATGACCGTGGCGAACTTGACCACTTTGTACAACCGCTCATTGGCGTCCAGCACCGGGTTGTAGGTGGCCTCCAACCACACCAGGCGGCCGTGGCTGTCCACGCGTTTGAAGCGCGCGGCGACGAACTCACCGGCGTTCAGGCGCTTCCAGAACTGTTGGTATTCGGCACTGTTGTATTCCTGTGGTTCACAGAACATACGGTGATGTTTGCCTTCGATCTGCGCCAGACTGTAACCCATGGCGCCGAGGAAGCGGTCATTGGCGGTGAGTACATGCCCCTCCAGATCGAACTCGATCAACGCGGTAGAACGCATCAGCGCGGTGATCAGGTTTTCATGTTCACGCGAACTCTCGATGGTGCGAGTAAGGTCGCTGGAGAACATCGAAAACTGCTTGATGCGCCCCTCAGAACTGCGCACCGGCTGCACGATTGAGCGCAACCAGGCTTCCTTGCCATTGCCGCGCATCAGGCGCACGGCGCCGGCAAAGTGTTCGCCGCGGGCCAGCGCGTGCTTGAAGCGCAGCTGGAACTCGTCCTGGCGCACGTGGGCCGGCACCAAGTCTTCGATCGCGCGCCCGACAATCTCGCCCAGCGAGTAAGCCAGCTCCTGCAGGAAGTTGGCATTGGCCCACTCCACACGGCCTTCAGGGTCCAGCGTCAGGCAGAGCATTTCGCTTTCCAGGCTCTCTTTCACCTGAAGCAAGCTCGACAATTCTTCGCGCAGAGCGGTCAGCTCCTGCTTCAGGCGGGTATTGAACATGGGGCACCGTTAGGCAAGTGAGGTGGGTGTACTCCCTTGCATCGGCGCTGCCGGGGTTTTCTGAAGAGCGCTTGAGCCCTGGGCCGAACTATATTTTCAACCGCCATTGTTACGGCATACGCCCATGACCTGATATTCCAGGGTATTGAGCTTGCCGCTGGAGTCTTCATAGGTCATGCGCGACGGCACGGCGTTGCACGAGCGGATCGGCGGCGTCACGTTGACGACCTTGGCAATGTCCAGGTCCATGCCATAGCGGTACGCCTGGACTTCGGGCACCGGCTTGCCTTTTTTGATGGCGTAGGCGGCCATGGCTTTCTCATTGCGCTCCATCATCAGGGCAAAGGTGCGATCCCCACCCCCTTCGGCCAGTGCGCCGAATGACAACACAGCCGTTAATACAGCCAAACCTGCTTTATAAAAGTTCATCGCGGTTTCCTCGACTGAAAAGTTCAGTGTCGAGATTAACCAACCCACCCTGACGCCAGGTTCACCAGAACATTACTTATTTGTTAGATGGCCGTTAGTTTCCAGAATTGTAATCTTCGCGCCATGCAGCTGTTATCCGTCGTTTGCAACTATCAGCCAGGGCCAGATCAATAAAAACGCCCGCCTCTATAAGAAGCCGATAACTGCCATCACCGAGGAGCGCATCATGAGCATTCGTCATTACACCCTTCCCTTTTCACTGATGGCTGCACTGCCCATGGCCGCCATGGCGGTGGAGGACAAGCCCGAGGGTTTTATCGAGGGCAGTCGCATCAACGTGCTGGCACGCAATTTCTACTTCAACCGCGATGACCGCAAAGGCCAGTCCAGCCCCACTGGCAATGGTTACTCCGAAGCCTGGGCCCAGGGCTTTATCGGCAAATTCGAATCCGGTTTTACCCAGGGCACCGTGGGTTTTGGCCTGGACGCATTCGCCATGTACGGCCTCACACTTGACTCGGGCAGCGGCCGCAGCGGCGGCAAAGGCTCGTTCGGCGTGCTGCCGGTGAACAGCGACAACCAGCCGGAAGACAGCTACAGCAAAATCGGCGGCGCGGCGAAACTGCGCGTGCTGGACACCGTGATCAAGGCCGGCGACGTGTTCCCACTCACCCCGGTGGTGGCCTACGGCGACTCTCGCCTGTTGCCCGAGAGCTTTCGCGGCGTCACCCTGCAAAACACCAGCCTGGAAGGCTTGAGCCTGCAAGGCGGGCGCCTGAGCGGCATGAGCCAGCCCAGTGAAAGCGGCATGAACAAAGGCTTTGCCACCTTCTATGCAGGCAAGGTCGACTCGCCCTGGATCGCCTACTTCGGCGGTGACTACCAGCTCAACAGCCATCTGGGCTTTAGCCTGTACAGCAGCCGCTTGAAGGACGCCTGGGATCAGTACTACTTCGGCAGCAATGCCAATTACGCATTGACCGACGACGTGTCATTGTTCGGCGACTTCAACTACTACAAGGCCGTGGACGAAGGCCAGAAACGGCTCGGCGAGTTCGACAACAACATCTGGAGCGCCAGGCTCGGGGTCAAGGTCGGTGCCCACAGCCTGGCCGTGTCGCACCAGCGCAACAACGGCGACGATGATTTTGATTACCTGCGCCAGTCAGACTCGATCTTCCTCAACAACTCCATCCAGTACAGCGACTTCAATGCGCCCAAGGAGCGCTCATGGATGCTGCGCTACGACCTGGACATGCAGGCGTTCGGCATTCCCGGCCTGTCGTTCATGACCCGCTACGGCAAAGGCACCGGCGCCGACTATAGCAACGCCAATGCCGTGTATATGCGCCGCGATGCAGCGGGTAACCCCTTGACCGATCAACGCCGCTGGGAACGGGATATCGAGGCCAAGTACGTGGTGCAAAGTGGGCGTTTGAAAGATTTGTCCCTGCGCTTGCGCCAGGCCACCGTGCGCTCCAGTGCGTTCGAGTCAGACCTGGAAGAAGTTCGTCTGATTGCCGAATACCCATTGGTCGTGCTGTAGCCCTTACATTCGCTCGCGATTAACTAACATCTGTTCACAAATAGCCAGTTATCAAAATTGTAATATTGGCCTCAGCTTCTCGTTAAGTGGAACTTTCTATACTCGCTTCAACTTATTCACCCGAGCACATTCATCTCTGAAGCTTTTGTGTAGCTCCTTTGGAAAGAGATGAATTTTTAACGCCCCGCTTGGGGCGTTTTTTTTGCCTGCGACACATGCGACCGACGGTCGCAGTTGACCCTAAAGCTACTTTAGCCTTCAGACTTTTCCCACTTCCGAAACCGCCGCCATAGGGACATGGGCGCCTTCTCTCCCCCTAATTCAAGAGGTAACCCCCATGCGTATTCTTGTGGTTGAAGACGAGCAGAAAACCGCCGACTACCTGCAACAGGGCTTGAACGAAAGTGGCTACGTGGTCGACTGCGCCGCCAATGGCGTCGACGGCCTGCACCTGGCCGGGCAACACGCCTATGAACTGGTGATTCTGGACGTCAACCTGCCGGGCAAGGATGGCTGGCAAGTACTGGAAGAATTGCGCCGCAACGGCACCCAGCGCGTGATGATGCTCACCGCCCGTGGCCGGCTGGCTGACAAGATCAAGGGCCTGGACATGGGCGCCGACGATTACCTGGTCAAGCCGTTCGAGTTTCCCGAACTGCTGGCCCGCGTGCGCACCTTGATGCGTCGCAGCGAGCACATTCCACAGCCGGAAGTGTTCCGCGTCTCGGACCTGGAACTGGACCCGCGCCGCCACCGCGCTTATCGCGGCACCCGGCGCATCGACCTGACCACCAAGGAGTTCGCCCTGTTGCAAGTGCTGATGCGCCAGGCCGGCGAAGTGCTGACCCGCACACAGATTATTTCCCTGGTCTGGGACATGAATTTCGACTGCGACACCAACGTGGTCGAAGTCTCCATCAGCCGCCTGCGCGCCAAGGTGGATGACCAGAGCGAGGTCAAGCTGATCCACACCATTCGCGGCGTGGGCTACGTGCTGGAAGCGCGCCCATGAAGACCGGCAGCCTGTCGATGCGCCTGGGCCTGACGGTCAGCCTGATGGGCGCGGGCCTGGTTTTGCTGCTAGCGACCCTGGCCTACCTGGCCCTCACCCATGAGCTGGAAAAACTCGCGCGCAAGAACCTGGAAAGCAAAATGGAACAGATCCAGCACAGCCTGGCCCTGGGCCTGGACGCCCACGCCATTCGCGGCCGCCCGCACTCGCTGATGGACCTGGTGATCGGCCACGACAATTTCCACCTGACCATCGTCGGCACCGCGCCCGATAACAGCGTGCTGCTGAACGTCGGCAGCAAGCCCCAGGAGCCACTGCTCACCGACTTCAAGCCACGGGAAACCCTGGGCTACCTCAATTGGGTCGACAGCTACGGCAACCAGATACTCAGTGCCTCCAGCTTGATGCGCCTGGCCAACGGTGAACGCGTGCGGGTGCTGCTGTCCCTGGACCGCATGGACGACCAGGCATTGCTCAGTGCCTACCTGCGCGCCACGCTGATTGCGCTGCCGCTACTGCTGATACTGATTGGCATGGGCGCCTGGTGGCTGGTGCAACGGGGCCTGGCACCGTTGAAGCAGTTCAGCCAGGTGGCGGCGAAAGTCACCACCCAAGACCTCACCCATCGCTTGTCTGTGGACAACCTGCCCCACGAACTGGGTGAACTGGCCCACGGCATCAACGTGATGCTCGACCGCCTGGACGCCGGGGTGCAGCAACTCTCGCAATTCTCCGATGACCTGGCCCACGAACTGCGCGCGCCCTTGACCAACCTGATGGGCAAGGCCCAGTTGACCCTGTCGCGCCAGCGCCCGCCGCAGGAATACAAGGCGGTGCTGGAATCCAACACCGAAGAGCTCGAACGCCTGGCGCGGATTGTCAGCGACATGCTGTTTCTGGCGCAGGTCAGCCACCCCGCGGCCCGGGCCTCATTCACCGAGGTGTCCCTGGCGCAGGAAGCCCAGCGGGTGATGGAGTTGTTTGCCCTGAGTGCCGAAGACAAACACATCACCCTGAGCCTGCGCGGCGATGCCTGGGTGACGGGCGATCGGCTGATGATCCAGCGGGCGATTTCCAACTTGCTCTCCAATGCCATTCGCCACACACCCGAGGCCTCTACCGTGTTGCTGTTGGTGGAGACCTACGAGCAGAGCGTATCGCTGTCGGTGGGCAACCCGGGGCGAGGCATTGAAGCGCACCACCTGCCGCACCTGTTCGAACGTTTCTACCGCGCCGACAGCAGCCGTACCCGTGCCGAGGGCGGCACCGGGCTGGGGCTGGCCATCGTGAAATCGATCATGCATTTGCATCAGGGGCATGCTCATGTCACCAGCCAGCCTGGGCGTTTTACGCGGTTCAGCCTGGTGTTTCCCCAGGCTCTGGAAGCACCGTTGGCCCCCTGCGGGAGCGGGCTTGCCCGCGAAGGCGGTGTATCCGTCAGTACAGGTATCGACTGACCCGGCGCATTCGCGAGCAAGCCCGCTCCCCCAGGGGGGTTGCGGCGTTTTCACGGTTGTCAGGCGGTCTCTTCATCGCGGCGATGAGCCCATTGGTACAACGCCGGCAGCACCAGCAAGGTCAGCAAGGTCGAAGAAATAATCCCGCCAATCACCACTGTCGCCAATGGGCGCTGCACTTCGGCGCCGGTGCCGGTGGCGAGCGCCATGGGGATAAACCCCAGGGACGCCACCAGCGCGGTCATCAGCACCGGGCGCAGACGGGTCAACGCGCCTTCGTGGATCGCCACCGATAATGAGCGACCTTCCTCGCGCAGGTTTCGGATGAAGGCGATCATCACCAGGCCATTAAGCACCGCAACGCCCGACAAGGCGATAAAGCCCACCCCCGCTGAAATCGACAGCGGAATATCGCGCAGCCACAGCGCCATGATCCCGCCGGTGAGCGCGAATGGGATGCCGGTAAACACCAGCAGGCCGTCCTTGAGGTTGTTGAACATCATGAACAGCAACCCGAACACCAACAGCAAGGCCACCGGCACCACGATGCGCAAGCGTTCAGAAGCCTCCTTCAACTGTTCGAACTGGCCGCCCCAGGTGGTCCAGTAACCGGCGGGGACTTTCACCTGGGTGGTGATGGCGGCTTCGGCCTCCTCGACAAACGAGCCGATATCGCGCCCGCGCACGTTGGCGCTGACGATCACCAGGCGCTTGCCGTTCTCGCGGCTGATCTGGTTGGGGCCCAGCACCAGGTCGAGGCTGGCAATCTGGGACAAGGCGATAAAGCCCAACTGCCCCGAGGTACTACTCGCCAGCGCCGGCACCGGGATCAGCAGGCGTGACAAGCCGTCGATATCGGTGCGCAACGTATCGGACAAGCGCACCACCATATCAAAACGCCGATCACCCTCGTACAGCGTACCGGCCTGGCGCCCACCGACCGCGACGGCGATGGTGTCCTGCACATCACCTACATTCAGGCCAAAGCGAGCGGCCTTGTCGCGGTCGATATTGATGGTCAGCACCGGCAGGCCGGAGGTCTGTTCCACCTTCACTTCCGAGGCGCCGTTGAGCTTCTGCAAGGTCTCGGCGATTTCCCCAGCTGTCTGGTTGAGCACCGCCATATCATCGCCAAACACCTTCACCGCCACATCGCTGCGCACTCCGGAAATCAGCTCGTTGAAACGCAACTGGATCGGCTGCGACAGCTCATACACGCTGCCCGGCACAATCGCGCTGGCCCGTTGGATGTCAGCGATAATTGCCTCGCGGGACTTCTTCGGGTTCGGCCATTGGTCCTTGGGTTTGAGCATCACGTAGCTGTCGGAAATATTCGGCGGCATCGGGTCGGAGGCGATTTCCGCCGTACCGGTGCGTGCAAACACCCGCTCGATTTCCGGCACTTGGGCCAGTAAGGTTTTTTCCAGTTGCTGCTGCATCTGCACCGATTGGGTCAGGCTGGTGCCGGGCACACGCAGCGCCTGCTGGGCAAAGTCGCCTTCGCTGAGGCTGGGGATAAATTCACTGCCCATGCGGCTGGCAACCAGACCCGAGACGACGATGGTGAGTGCGGCCAGGCCGAACACCAAGGGCCGACGCACCATCACCCAGTTGAGCACCGGGTCATACACCCGGCGTGCACTGCGCATCACAATGTTTTCTTCTTCCTTGACCTTGCCGGTGACAAACAACGCAATCGCCGCCGGTACGAAGGTCACCGACAGAATCATCGCGCCGAGCAAGGCAATCACCACCGTGAAGGCCATCGGGTGGAACATCTTCCCGGCCACGCCCGTGAGGGCGAAGATCGGCAGGTACACCACCATGATGATCAACTGCCCGAAGATCAGCGCGCGTCGCGCCTCCTTGGCCGCGGCGAACACTTCGTGCAGGCGTTCACTGCGGGTCAGCAACCGTCCATGACGGTGTTGAGCATGAGCCAGACGGCGGATGGCGTTCTCGACGATCACCACCGCACCGTCAACGATAATGCCGAAGTCCAGCGCGCCCAGGCTCATCAGGTTGGCGCTAACTTTGTTGGTGAACATGCCGGTGAAGGTGAACAGCATCGCCAGCGGAATCACCATCGCCGTGATCAGCGCTGCACGGATATTACCCAAGAACAGGAACAACACCGCCACCACCAGCAACGCACCTTCGAAGAGGTTTTTCTTCACCGTGGCGATGGCTTTTTCCACCAGGTTGGTGCGGTCGTAGACGGTGACGGCCACCACACCTTCGGGCAGCGAGCGGTTGATCTCCTCCAGCTTTTTCGCCACCGCCTGGGACACGCTGCGGCTGTTCTCACCGATCAACATGAACACCGTGCCCAGCACCACTTCACGGCCGTTTTCGGTGGCGGCGCCGGTACGCAGCTCACGGCCAATGTCGACCTGGGCCACATTGCGCACGCGGATCGGCGTGCCGTCCGAGGTGGTGATGACAATGTTGGCGATGTCGTCGATAGACGCCACCTGGCCCGGCGCGCGGATCAACAACTGTTCGCCGCTGCGCTCGATGTAACCGGCGCCGACGTTGGCATTGTTGCGCTCCAGCGCCGTGACCAGATCGTTGAGCGTCAGGTTGTAGGCGGCCAGGCGCTTGGGGTCTGGCGCAATCTGGTATTCCTTGGCGAAGCCGCCGATGGTATTGATCTCGGCCACGCCTGGCACGTTGCGCAGCTGCGGTTTGATGATCCAATCCTGGATCACCCGCAGGTCGGTGGGGGTGTAAGGCGTACCGTCCTCTTTGCGCACACCGTCCTCGGCTTCGACGGTCCACAGGAAAATTTCCCCCAGGCCAGTGGAAATCGGCCCCATCGCGGTTTCGATGCCGTCGGGCAATTGCTCGCGCGCCACTTGCAGACGCTCGTTGACCAGTTGGCGGGCAAAGAACAGGTCGGTGCCGTCCTTGAAAATCACCGTGACCTGGGACAAACCGGAACGCGACAGCGAACGCGTCTGCTGCAGGCCCGGCAGGCCGGCCATGGCCGTCTCGATGGGAAAGGTAATGCGCTGCTCGGTTTCCAGCGGCGAAAAACCGGCCGCCGCCGAGTTGATCTGCACCTGTACGTTGGTGATGTCAGGTACCGCGTCGATGGGCAGTTTCTGATAGCTGGCGATGCCGACACCGGCCATCAACAGCACCGCCAGCAACACGATAATGCGCTGCTCGATGGCGAATTGGATAAGGCGCTCAAACATGGGGAATCACTCGCAGGATCAATGGGCGTGTTCGGCCGAGCCTTTGCCCAGTTCGGACTTGAGGATGAAGCTGCCAGCCGTCGCCACCTTCGCGCCGGCCTCCAGGCCTTTACGCACTTCGACGTAACCGTTTTCACTGACGCCCAGTTCAAGATGGCGGGTGATAAAGCCGTCCGCCGTGCGCACAAACACCGAGGGTTTGTCCTCGACGGTCTGGATAGCGGTTTGCGGCACGGTCACCTTGGCCTGGTAGGTATCGGTGGCCACTTGCACGGCCACGAACAAGCCCGGGCGCCAGGCGTCGTCAGGGTTGGGGACCGTCACCCGCACGGTAGCGGTGCGCGTCTGCTCACCGAGCAAGTTGCCCACATAGGCCACGGTACCCAGCACTTCGGTGCCCATTTCCGTCGAGCTGACTTTCACCGGTTTGCCCACGCGAACCTTGTTCAAGTCTTTGGGAAATACGCCGAAGGTGACCCACACCTGGGACAGGTCCGAGAGGGTGAAGGCATTGCTGGTTTCACTGACCACCTCGCCCACCCCCAGGTGTTTTTCCACCACCACACCGGCGAAGGGCGCACGCAGTTCATAACGATTGCCGCCGGCCAATACGGCAGTGCCGCTGAGCGCAGTCATTTTTTGCCGCGCATTGTTCAGGGCGATTTCGGCTTCTTGCAGAGTTTGCCGCGCCAGCAGGTAATCCTGTTCGGCAGAGATTTTGTCCTGCCACAACTGACGCTCGCGCTTGAAGGTAGTGCGCGCCAGTTCGACCCGGCGCTCGCTGGAGGCCAATTCGCTGCGCTGGTCGGAAATCTGCTGGCTGGCGATCACCGCCAACAGTTCGCCCTTCTTCACCGACTGGCCCAGGTTGACCTTCACCGCCTCCACCACGCCCGCCGCACGGGGCACGATGTGGGAGGTACGGTCTTCATCAAAACGCACCTCGCCCGGCAGCGTCAGCACGGTGCTGATGGCACGCGGTTGCGCCTGGGCCAACTGGATGCCGGCGGCTTGAATCTGCTGCTCGGTGAGTTCGAGCTTGCCTTCTTCTTCCTCGGCGTGGGCGAAGCCGGAAAGCATCAGGCCCAGGGCGACGGCGAGCGCCATGCCATGTTTTTTGTTCATCAGGAGACTCCAGGAAAAATCAAAAGCGGGCGAGGTCGCCGTAAATGCGTTCGATGCGTACCCAGGCCTCGGTGGCCTGGGCGGTGGCCGCAAGGTATTGGGTGCGGGCCGCGATCAAGGTGCGCTGGGCGTCGAGCACGTCGAGGAAGTTGAACTTGCCCATCTCGAAGCCACGGGTGGCGCTGTCTACCGCACTTTGTGCGGCGGGCAGGATCTGCTGGTTGAACGCGCGCACTTCGGTATTCGCGGTCTGCCACAGGTCCAGGGCCTGGCGGGTTTCGGTGCGCAGGCGCAGCTCCGCGGCGTTGCGCAGGTCGCGGGCCTGGTCGGCGCGTCGGGTGGCCGCGAGGATGTTGCCCTGGTTGCGGTTGAACAACGGGATCGGCATCGACACGCCCACCAGGTTCACCCGTTCGCGCAAGCTGGCGTCGTATTGGCTGCCGATGGACACGTCCAGGTCCGGAATGCGCTGGGCTTTTTCCAGGCCCACGCTGGCTTCGTTCTGCACAATGTTGAGTTCGGCCAGGCGCAATTCGGCGGTCTGCTCAAGGCGTGCCAACAATGGCGCGGCGGCGGGTAACGCCGGTACGGAAGTGCTTGGCGTGGCGACGACCTGGAAGTCGGTGGCGGCGCTGCCGGTGCTGGTGGCCAGACGACGGTAGGCGTCAGTGAGGCCGATCTGTGCGCGGTTCAATTCCAGACGGATTTGCGACACCTGCACCTGGGCGCGAGTGGCTTCCACGGGTGACGACTTGCCAGCAGTGACGCGCCCGTTGGCGACCACCAGGCCGCGTTCGGCAAGCGTCATGGAGCGTTGCGCCAGGTCGAGGCGTTCCTGGGCACGCAGGGCGCCGTAGTAGCTGTCGATGACCTCGGCGCGCAACTGGTTGCGACGCTGCTCCAGGGTCAGCGCGGCGGCATCCTGGGCGCGGGTGGCCACTTCGATACGCGCACCGCGCTTGCCGCCCAGTTCCAGGGTCTGGCTGAGTTTGATGTTGGTAGTGCGGCTGTTGCGGCGGGTGTCTTCGGCGTCCCAGGAGGCCACCGGATTGGGGATCAAGCCGGCCTGTTGGCGGCCGCCTTCGGCGATGTCGATTTCCCATTGTGCGGCCGCCAGGTCCGGGTTGTTGGCGAAGGCGGTTTGCAAGGCAGCATCGAGGGTGAGGGGTTGTGCCTGGGCGGCGTTTGCGGATATCCACAGTGCCAATGCCGCCGCCCCCAACAGTGTTCTAACGTAAAGTGCCATAACGAGAGTTCCACGCCCATGAAGTCGCTGAGGTTTCCCAGCGGGGGCAATGTAGCTTTCGGTACTTATCAGGGCCGTGGGCGAAAGATTACAAATCCGTTAGCCAGGCTCAGGCATGCACTTCGTCATGCTCGTCGTGCGTGAATCCCTCGCCCTCCACTTGGATCGTGGCGTGGGAAATATCGAATTGTTCGTGCAGTAACTCCGTCACTCGGCTGAGGATCTGTTGCTCGCTGCCTTGGGACGCATCCGCGACCAGGTGCGTACTCAGCACGTTCTTGCCACTGGTGAGGGCCCAGATGTGCAGGTCGTGCACGTCCTTGACCCCAGGCACGCTGCGAATGCCCTGCTCCACCTGTTCGATGTCCACACCCTCCGGCACACCTTGCAGCAGGATGTTCATGCTCGCCTTGAGCAACGTCCAGGTGCGCGGCAATACCCAAAAGCCGATGGCGGCCGCGACCACGGAGTCAACCCAACCCCAGCCGGTGAACATGATCACCAGCGCGGCAATGATCACGCCGACGGAGCCCAGCATGTCGCTCCAGACTTCCAGATAGGCGCCCTTGACGTTGAGGCTCTCGCCGCTGGCGGCGCTGAGCAGACGCATGGAGATCAGGTTGACCACCAGCCCCAGCAGCGCAATCACCAGCATGCCGGTGGACTGGATTTCGGCGGGCGCCTGCAGCCGCTGGTAAGCCTCGTACAAGATGTAGAACGCCACGGCGAACAGCAGTAATGCATTGAAGGCGGCCGCCAGGATCTCGAACCGCGCATAACCGAAGGTGCGCTTGCGGTCTGCCGGGCGCTTGGCGACCTGGATCGCCACCAGGGAAATCGCCAGGGCCAGGGCGTCGGTCATCATGTGCGCTGCATCGGACAACAGCGCCAGGCTGCCGGTGACAAAGGCGCCGATGACTTCGGCCAGCATGAAACTGCCGGTCAGCCCCAGGGCGATCCATAACTTGCGTTCGTGGCCGGCGCGTACTTGGGCGTGGCTGTGTCCTGCGCTCATGAAATGTCCTCGTGGGTTGGGATGGGGCGGATCATAGAGCTATAGGCCAGTTCCACTGGCATGGTTTGCAAAATTGTCATCTGAGCGCCAGAGCGTCGTTAGCTTCGGGCGCACCAAAATCGTTCATGCACGCGTTGGGGGAGCGCTATCAGGTATGCTTTTCAGGCTGAAACAAAAAGAAACATATTAGCCAACCTGCTCGATAAGGAGTCCCGTTTTGGAGTTATCGACTGCCGCGTGGATGGTTCACGACACCCGCCTCATGCTCTGCGTGCTGTTGGCGATCGCCAGCATCATTGTGCTGATCAGCGCGACCAAACTGCCGCCCTTCCTGTCGATTTTGATCGGCACCTTTATCGCCGGGGTCGGCGCCGGCCTGCCGCCGGAAGAAGTGGCAAAGGCGTTCAGTAAAGGCGCCGGGGCGATTCTCGGCGAAGCCGGGATCATCATTGCCCTGGGTGCGATGCTCGGCGCGCTGATGGCCGAATCCGGCGCGGCCGACCGTATTGCCACCACGTTGCTCGGGCTGGGCAAAGGCAAGTCATTGCCCTGGGTGATGGCGTTGGTTGCCATGGTGATCGGCCTGCCGCTGTTCTTCGAAGTGGGCCTGGTGATGATGGTGCCGATCATCTTTGTGATGGCCAAGCGTTCGAACCAGCCATTGCTGAAGATCGCCATCCCTGCACTGGCGGGCATGACCACCTTGCATGCCTTGATGCCACCTCACCCTGGGCCGCTGATTGCCGTAGGCGCATTGCACGCCGACCTGGGCCTGACCATGTTGCTGGGCTTTTGCCTGGCGGTGCCGGCCGTGATCCTGGCCGGGCCGCTGTATGGCAACTGGCTGTCCAAGCGCCTGCACGTGGAGGAACCGGCCGATATCGGCGCCTTGTTCAGCGCACCGCCCAAGGCCCCGCGCCAGCCGAGCTTCGGTGTGTCGCTGCTGATCATTCTGTTGCCGGTAATCCTGATGCTCGGCAGCACCTTGGCTAAAGTCGCGTTGGCGCCGGAAAGCACCCTCGCCCTGACCTTGAAGTTCCTCGGTGAACCGCTGGTCGCCCTCGGCCTGGCCGTAATCGCCGCGGTCGTCTGCCTGGGTTGGGCGGCGGGCATGCCACGCGCCGACGTCGGCAACACCCTGCGCAAAGCCCTGGCGCCCATCGCCGTACTGCTGCTGACCATAGGCGCCGGCGGCGGCCTCAAGCAAACCCTGCTGGACGCCGGCGTCAGCCAGACCATCAGCAAAGTCGCCGAAGGCGCGCACATGCCCTACCTGCTGCTGGCCTGGCTGATCGCCGTGGCCCTGCGCCAGGCCACCGGCTCGGCCACCGTCGCCACCACCACGACCGCCGGCATCCTCGCGCCGATGATGGCCGGGTTGGCGGCAACGCAAAGCTCATTGGTCGCCCTTGCGATTGGCGCCGGCTCGGTGTTCTTCTGCCACGTCAACGACGCCGGGTTCTGGATGGTGCGTGAGTACTTTGGCTTGCAGTTGAAACAGACGATCTGGGTGTGGTCGGTGTTGCAGACGATTGTTTCGGTGGTCGGGTTAGTGGGTACCTTGTTGCTCTGGCACTTCCTGACCTGACCCCTCAGGCGGCCAAGGTGTGGCGCTTGCCAAATAGCGCCACACTCGCTACCCCAACCGCCCCCATCACCACGCAATACCCCACGCAGATCCACGGGCTGGTCGGCATCAGCGCGATCAACAACAACGGTGTAGTACTTGCCCAGAGTGCGTAGGCAATGTTGTAGGTGAAGGAAATGCCGGATACCCGCACCGGCGCCGGAAACAGCCCGACCATCACCGACGGCACCGCGCCCACCACGCCGCAACTCAGGCCCGCCACGGCGTACGCTGCTCCGAGCCACACGCCGCCGGCGATCAGGCTGGCGTACAGCAGCGCAATGCCCACCGGCAGCAACAGGCTGTAGACCAATACCGCGCGCCACGCGCCGATGCGGTCCACCAGCAGGCCGGCGAGGACGCAGCCGATATTCAGGAAGACGATGCCCAGGGCACTCAGAGCGAAGGTGTGGCTGGGGCTCATGCCGAAGGTTTTCTGCATCATGGTCGGGGTGATGACCACCAGCACCACCACGGCAGACGTCAGCACGCAGGTGAGGATCATCGCCGGCAGCAGCACGGCGCGATGGTCGCGCAGCACGGTGCGCAAGGGCATTTCGGCGGCGGCCTGGCGACGCGCCTGCATCTCTAGGAATACCGGGGTCTCGCTGAGCCAGCGGCGCAGCCATACGCCGATCACGCCGAATACGCCGCCGAGCAGGAAGGGGAAGCGCCAGGCGTAGTCGAGGATCTCGGCGGGGGTGAAGACTTGCGCGAGCAAAGTGGCGGTCAGTGCCCCCAGCAGGTAACCGAAGGTCAGGCCGGCCTGCAAAAAACCCAAGGCATAGCCACGATGGTGACGCGGTGCGTGCTCGGCGACGAAGGTCCAGGCGCTGGGCACTTCGCCGCCCACCGCTGCGCCTTGCAGCACGCGCAGCGCCAGCAGGATCAGCGGGGCGAAATAGCCGATTTGCGCGTAGGTCGGCATGACGCCGATCAGCAGGCAGGGCAAGGCCATCATGAGAATGCTCAGGCTGAAGACGCGCTTGCGTCCCAGGTGGTCTGCAAAGTGCGCCATCAGGATGCCGCCCAGTGGACGGGCGAGGTAACCGGTGACGAAGATGCCAAAGCTTTGCAGCAGGCGCAGCCACTCGGGCATTTCTGGGGGGAAGAACAGTTGGCTGAGGGTCAGCGCAAAGAACACGAAGATAATGAAGTCGTAGATTTCCAGGGCTCCACCCAAGGCGGCCAGGCCCAGGGTTTTGTAGTCGGAGCGGGAAAAACGCTGCGCCCGTGGGGAAAAGGTGGCAGTCATGTGCAGGCTCGGCAGACAAACAAAATGGCGTGCAGGTTATGAGCTGAGCCCATCGATGGCAATCGTGACGGATATATTTGTTTTACTCATTGATCGTTGAAGATAACAACATTCCCAAATCAATGGCCGTAGAGGAACATGCCGTAAAACTGCCAAACCCCATAATAACTACAAGAGGAAAGACTCGTGGCCGATGCTATCGAAGACAGCCGCTATGCCCGATTTGCCCTGCGTTGCTCCAACTTCGCCGAGCGCTGGTTTCCTGACTCCTGGGTGTTTGCCGCCCTTGCCGTGATCATCGTCGCCGTGGCGACCCTGGGCATGGGCGCCGCACCGGCCGAAGCGGCCAAGGCATTTGGCGATGGGTTCTGGAGCCTGATCCCGTTCACCATGCAGATGGCCTTTGTGGTGATCGGCGGTTACGTGGTCGCCAGTTCACCGCCGGCAGTGAAGTTGATCGACCGCCTGGCACGTATTCCCAAGAATGGCCGTTCGGCCGTGGCCTGGGTGGCGTTGATTTCCATGGTGGCTTCATTGCTTAACTGGGGCCTGTCCCTGGTGTTCGGCGGTTTGTTGGTAAGGGCATTGGCCCGGCGCACGGACTTGCGCATGGACTACCGTGCCGCTGGCGCTGCAGCGTACCTGGGCCTGGGGGCCGTATGGGCGCTGGGGCTGTCGTCGTCGGCCGCGCAGTTGCAGGCCAACCCGGCCAGCTTGCCGCCGTCGATTCTGTCGATCACCGGCATGATCCCGTTCACCGAGACTATTTTTTTGTGGCAATCCGGCGTGCTGTTGCTGGCGCTGATCGTAGTGTCGCTGATCATCGCCTACGCCACCGCGCCTGGCCCCAACAGCGCCCGGGATGCCAAGGCCTGCGGCATTGACCCTGCCTTCAACCTGCCCAAGCCGCAAGCGCCGACCCGCCCGGGTGAATGGCTGGAACACAGCCCATTGCTGACGATTCTGCTGGCGTTGCTGGCGGCCGGCTGGCTGTTCCATGAGTTCTCGACCAAGCCGGCGATCAGCGCTATCTCGGGGCTCAATACGTATAACTTCCTGTTCATCATGGTGGGCGCGCTGCTGCACTGGCGCCCGCGCAGCTTCCTCGATGCCGTGGCCCGAGCGGTGCCGACCACCACCGGGGTGCTGATCCAGTTTCCGCTGTACGGTTCGATCGCCGCACTGATGACCGTGGTCAAGGGCGGCGACGGCCAGACCCTGGCGCACCATATCTCGACGTTCTTCACCTCCATCGCCTCCCACGACACCTACGCCCTGCTGATGGGCGTGTATTCGGCGGTGCTGGGTTTCTTCATCCCCTCGGGTGGCGGCAAGTGGATCATCGAAGCGCCGTATGTGATGCAAGTGGCCAATGACCTGCAATACCACCTGGGCTGGGCGGTGCAGATCTACAACGCCGCCGAGGCGCTGCCGAACTTGATCAACCCGTTTTATATGTTGCCGTTGCTGGGTGTGCTGGGCCTGAAGGCGCGGGATTTGATCGGGTTTTCATTTGTGCAGTTGCTGGTGCATACGCCGCTGGTGTTGTTTTTGCTGTGGGCGTTGGGGACGACGCTGAAGTATTTGCCGCCTGTGATGCCTTAAAAGGGGTCGGTGCGGGCTTGCTCGAGAATGCGGAGTGTCAGTCAGCGGATTCATTAACTGATCCATCGCATTCGCGAGCAAGCCCGCTCCCACAGTTTGTTTTGTAGCGCTCTTAAACCTGTCTTTGTTCCGTCACATTCCGTTGCTACCGTCCTGCGAAATATCTTGCAACATCTCGCCAAGGACTCCCCCGCAATGAGTGATGAGCACGAAGACCTTCCCTCCTCCGATTCCGCCATCCAACCGACGGTAGACACCAGCCGCCGGCGCTTCCTCGGCGGTGCGGCGGTGTTGGGCGTGGGTGCGACTTTGAGTGCCTGCGGCAATACCAGCGAAGCACCGAGCCCACCCGTGACCCGGCCGCTCACGCCTCAGGAGTTGGATAAGGCATTGCGCGAGCAGGTGAAGACCGTGGTGGTGATCTACGCCGAGAACCGCAGCTTCAACAACCTGTTTGCAGATTTCCCCGGGGTGGAGCAACCGCTGTCGGCGTTAACCGCCAAGGACTTCCAGCAGCGCGACCGCGATGGCAGCGTATTGCCTGCCCTGCCACCGAGCTGGGGCGGTGTGTTGCAGGTCGGCCCGCAAACGGTGGACGGGGTGACTTACCCCAGTGAAGTGCAATTTCAGCAAAACCTGCCCAACGCACCCTTCGCCCTCAAAGGCCCGCAGGGCGAAGACCTGCCATTGAGCCTGGTGACCCGCGACCTGTGGCACGTGTTCTACCAGAACCAGATGCAGATCAACGGCGGCAAGAATGATGGTTTTGTCGCCTGGGGTGATTCCGGTGGGCTGGTGATGGGCCATTACGCCCAGAGCCGTTATGCCCTGCGCCTGTGGGACGTGGCCAAGGAGTTTGTGCTGTGCGATAACTTCTTCCAGGGCGCGTTTGGTGGTTCGTTCCTTAACCACCAGTACCTGATCAGCGCCACCGCGCCGTTTTATCCCAATGCCGCGCAGTCGGTGGCCAAAGCGCAGATCGCCACGCTGCAAAGCGATGACCCTCGCGGCACACGCCTCAAACCCTTGGACACGTCACCGGCCAGCGCCATGACCGGCCCGCCGCAATTCGGCCCCAGCGCACTGACACCCGATGGTTACGGGGTAAACACCCTGGCCCCGCCCTACTGGCCCACCTGGATCCGCGACCCGCAGAACCCGGATTATTCCAAGCCCGACCTGCCCAATGTGCTGGTGCCGCAAACCCACGAGCATATTGGCGACAAGCTGTCGAAGAAGAACATCGACTGGGCCTGGTACGCCGGTGCGTGGCAAGCCACCCTGGAGCAGTTCAAGGACTCCGGCGGCATCCCCAAGATCCCGAATTTCCAGTACCACCACCAGCCGTTCAATTACTTCAAACAGCAAGGGCCGCAAAACCCCGCAGAACGTGCCAAGCGCTTGCGCGACGGTGGCTTGGGCGATGAGTCGAGCACCAACCGGTTCTTCGCCGACGCCCAGTCCGGCAAGCTGCCCGCCGTGAGCTTCTACAAACCCCAGGGCAACCTGAACATGCACGCCGGTTATGCCGACGTGGCCTCGGGCGACCGCCATATCGCCCGCGCCTTGAAGGTGCTGCAAGAAAGCCCGCAGTGGAAAAACATGGTGGTGGTGGTGACCGTGGATGAAAACGGCGGCTGGTGGGACCACGTGGCGCCGCCCCAGGGTGACCGCTGGGGCCCAGGCTCGCGGGTGCCGGCGCTGGTGGTGTCGCCGTTTGCCCGCAAAGGCACGGTGGACCATACGGTGTACGACACGGCATCGATCCTGCGTTTGATCACCCGGGTGTTCCAATTGGAGACCCTGGACGGCCTCAAGCAGCGTGATGACGCGATGATCGCGCGCGGCCAGAAGCCCATGGGCGATCTGAGCAATGCTCTGCAGTTCAGCCTGTAGGGGCTTATCCAATAACGACATGCCGGGCGATTTAACACGCGATTTTCCTGGTCAGCCGCTACTGTGTGCAGGTGGGCTTCCATCCCGCGCAGACGGGCTTCGCTGACAAGGAATTGACTATGTTTAAACCGACCAGGCTGTCCTTCACCCTCGCCGCACTACTGGCGAGTGCGGTCGTACAGGCCGACATCGAGGTGCCACTGGGCAGCACGCAGCGCGTCACCCAGTTGTTCGCGTACCCCAATAACTGCAACGTGATCTGCTTTCGGCCATGGTCACTGGAGCAGACCGCCGAACACTATTTGAACCAGAGCCTGCAACGTGACGGTTACAGCCGGGCCAAGGTCAGTGTGAAGACCCACGACGGTCAGGTCACGGCGACCTTCAGCGGCGTGCCAGACGGTTACGGCCAGCCACTGACCACGCTGCTCAATACCGCCGACCTGGCTTACCAAGGTGCGCGCCAGCTCAACAGCGATGGCAAATGGGCCTACAACTGGTACCTGTTCCTGCCGTTAGGCATGGCCTTGGAAAACCGCAAAAGCATTGAGCTGTTGCACTTCCCTCCGGATTACTCGCTGACCCAGGCTCAGGATTACCTGGAATCGGCCACCACCGACCGCTGGGCCACCTTGTTAAGCGAAAATGGCGTACCGGCCACGGAAACGCCGGCGTACCAGACCATCATCGATATCGCGCCCATCGCTGCACCGTCCAATGCCGGCAAAGACTTGGAAACTGTCTACGGGTATTTCACCGACTACCAGACCCGCATGGTCAAGGAGCTGAGCCTGCGCCCTGGCGGCGCATTGCCGATGGTGGCCTTCGGCGCGCCGGTGCGTAGCTGGATCCAGCAACAATACGGGCAAACCGTGGGCGTGCTGAGCCTGGCGCAGATCAGCCCGGAGCCTGGCAAAACCGTCTCGGTATTGGGCGCCAACCACCCCAGCTACATTTGGTATGCCGCCAGCCCCGACAGCTATGACGGTGACGAGCAAAAAGCCGACGACGCCGGCTTGAAAGTGATGGGCCAGGACTTGAGCGCCGCCTGCTGGCAAGCCGGCATGGGCCAGAAGCCCGCCAGCGATGCAAATGTATTGCTCAAGGCCTGCCAGAACACGTGGCAGGTCACGCGCAAGGAGCAGACGTGTGAGTTGTTCTACACCTCGGTGCGCCACCTGACACCCGAGCAGGCCAACGCCAAGTGCGCCACAGCGCCCATCAAGGCGCAGTTGAAACAGCTGAGAACTGCCGCCCCCGCCCCCACCGTCACGGCCCCTGCGCTTTAAGGTGAATAAACCGTTTCTACTGTCAACTTTGACAGTAGAAATCGGATCCCACTTCGGCGAATCTTGGGCCGCGCCCATTTGCTGCAAGACTGGCCGCCAGGTCCGCAGGTCCATGCAGCCCCGTTCAGGAGAGTAATGAAAACTCGAGCCATGGATAAGGCTAAAGCGGCTGTGAATGACGGCCTCTATCCCTTTGAAACGCTGCAGGTGGAACAGGGTTACCCCTCGACCGCACAATTCAAGGTCGTGCGATACCCTAATGGCAAGAGGGGTGGAATCAAAGCGCGCATCGACTTTGACAGTCGAGTACGCATCGCCCTGGTTTCAGGCTACGCAGTCAGCGAGCGCCGCTCGCATACGCTGCAACTGTCGTCGCGTATCCACTTGTACGATAGCTGGTTCTGCGGCCTGATACGGCACTCCTGCAAGCCGAACGTGCTTCTGGACACCACGTACATGGAACTATGGACCCTGAACACCATTACCGCAGGCAGCCTGCTGACCCTGGATTACGCCATAACCGAAGACGCGCTGTACCGGCAGTTCGCTTGCCATTGCGGCGAGCTGAACTGCCGGGGTTGGATCACCGGCAGCAAAGAGCCGTTGAACGCCCAAGGCCTGGCCTGGTGGCACGAAAACAAACGGCTCTAGGCTTCGCCCAACGGACGCAGGCGGTATTGCGGCGGCAGTTGCTCGAAGCCACTGATGGTGGTGTTCAAACTCTTCCAACGGCCGTCCTTGATGCCATAGATGCAGCCATGGATCGACAGGCTCTGCCCACGGTGCCAGGCATTTTGCACAATGCTGGTGTGGCCGACGTTGGCCACCTGCTGGATCACGTTGAGTTCGCACATGCGGTCCACGCGCTCTTCTTCGGTCGGCAACTGGGCCAGCACATCGCGGTTTTCGTAGTAAAGGTCGCGAATGGTGCGCAGCCAGCCATCGATCAAGCCGAACTGACGGTCCTGCATCGACGCACGCACGCCACCACAGCCGTAGTGGCCAGTGACGAGGATGTGTTTGACCTTGAGCACGTCCACCGCGTACTGGATCACCGACAGGCAGTTGAGGTCAGTGTGCAGCACCACGTTGGCGACGTTGCGGTGCACGAACAGGTCACCAGGCAACATGCCGACGATCTCGTTGGCCGGTACACGGGCATCGGAACAGCCGATCCACAGGTATTCCGGGGTCTGCTGGCGGGCGAGCTTGGCGAAGAATTCGGGATCTTCCTGTTTGATCGCATCCGCCCAGCGTTCGTTGTTATCAAGCAGGTCTTGTAGTTCGTTCATCAGGGAAGCCTCAGGAATGATGCGCAGGTTTGTGACTGACAAGCCCTCGTCCGGGTCACGCCAGGCGCTAATTAGCTTGAATTTTTTGGCTGCCATGCCTGTCCACACACTATAAGCCCCACAGTATGAGGATTGGCCATGACTGAATCACGACGTCCCTACGGCGCAACACAGCCGGAACCGATCGATGACAACGAAGACCGCATGGGTGAGATGCGCGAGCTGGATTTTGACGAGCAGGACCAGACTGCGGAAATCGGCGACGAGTTGCCGCGCCGTGAGCGCGACCATCTGATGCCCGACGAACGGGTGCGCGAAGCCGGGCTGACCGGCGCTTCGACGGATGATCATGAATCCACCGATGACGATATGAGCCCGCAGACGCTGATCCGTGAGGACGGCGCACGAGATGCGCAGGAGGAAGGCGAAGACAATGCCGCCGACTATGACTTGAGCGTCGTGAGAGAAAATGACATTGGCGGCGGGAGTGGCCTGGATGAGGCGGAACTGGCTGATCTGGACCCACTGAACGGCAAGCGCTGACCCTATGGGAGCTGGCTTGCCTGCGATGGTATCACTGCGGCGTTACTTGAAAACCGAGGTGCCTGCATCGCGGGCAAGCCCTGCTCCCACAGAGGCTCTGCACATAGGGGGCTGTGTATTTAATCAACCAGGGTGCAGGCCATCACGACTGCATCTTCGCGGCCACCCACAGCGGGGTAGTAATCCCGGCGACGGCCGATCTCGTTGAAGCCATAACGCTCATACAGGCGAAACGCGCCGGTATTGCTGTCCCGCACTTCGAGGAAGCATTCTCGCGCATTGGCGGCATAGGCACGCGACATCAAATGCTCGAGCAGCGCCAGGCCCAAACCACGGCCCTGGTTTTCCGGTTTCACGGTAATGTTCAGCAGGTGCGCTTCATCGAGGATGATCTGCACCACCCCGTGCCCCACTTGCTGCTCGCCTTCGAACATCAGCCAGATCTGGTACTTGCCCAGCCCGTCGAGAAAAATCCCGCGGGTCCACGGGTGGCTGAACGCCGCGTATTCGATTTTCAGCACGGCGTCGAGGTCAGCCTCGGTCATCGGGCGAAAGGATAAAGCCTCACTCATCAGTTGTTTTCCAGCGCGCCATCAGCCGGCGCATGGCTTGCCAGACATCAGCCTTACGCTGTGGCTCTTCCATTAATAATTCCAGGCCCGGCAGGGCCCACACCGAACCCAGGCCTTCAACCTGCAGCTCGCGGTACCAGGCCTCGGCGTTGGCTTCACCGGCAAACCGCACGGCGGGCAGGCCAATCAGCCACAGGCACACGCAGGGCTCGTCTTCCAGGCGTGCCGAGACAAACCCCTGGACGAAATCTCGTGCGGCCTCCGGGCCCTGGTCCATGGTGCCGCGCACCAGCAGCGGCCAGCGCACCGGCTCACCGACGATCTGAGGACTGTCAGGCAGGCCGGCGGCGCGCAGCATGTCCTTGAGCAACAGGTAGGCCGGGTCGCGGGACTGGAAACGCTCGCCGGTCGGCAGTTCCACCAGCAACAGGCAACGCCCGGCCCGCAGCAATTGCAGGGCAAAGCGTGGCGGCGGCACCACTGGCGCCTTGGCCACCGGCGCAGCCTCCTCCACCACCTTGGCAGCCTTGGTCGCCGGCGCAGGGCGCGGCACTTCGATCTTGGCCCGCTCGACCGCCGGGCGCGTCTCTGGGGTGGGTTTGACCACCGCCACGGGCGCGGCCGCCTCTTCTCCCGACGACTCGAACGCCTCGTAGGGCTCAAGCGCCTGCAACAACTCGGGCCGCGATGGTGCGGCAAACGGCAGTTCGGTGCGGGGCAGCCAGTTGACCACCTGCATGGCGGTCAAGTAAGCGCGACGTCGGGACTCGATAAGCACAGCTCGGCCACTTGTGGATAAGTAAAGAGCGGGGATTCTACCGCTGTTCGGCCACAATCGCCCACTGCGCACTGACCGGCTGTGGATAAATCCCGCGCCTGATGCAGTACAATCGCGACTTTTAATCGCCAACCAGCCGGCCATTCCCATGATCGAACCCAAGCGCGTCCTGCGCGCCCTCGCCGAACACTGGGCCTTACTTGAGCCTCTGTGCGAACACTTCGACCAAGGCACCCTGAGCCTGGGCGAGCTGCGCGCGCAATTGGCCGCCCAACAACTGGACAGCACGCCCCAGGACATCACCAGCCTGCTGGACGTGTGGATTCGCCTGGATATCCTGGTACCTGTCGCCAAGAGCCCGAACCGTTTCGAGCTCAACGCGCAGATCCACGACTTCCTCGCCTATCTTCGCAAGGAGCACCGGCTTGGCCTGTGCCTGGAAATCGAAGCCTACCTGCGCCACCTGGAGCGCCTGGCCGGTTATATCCAGGACGCCTTCGACATCCGCGACGGCCATGACCTGGCTCGGCAACTGCGCCTGCTGGATATGCGCGTGCGCGACGTGCTGAAAAAACTTGCCAACGACGAACAGGCCCTCGCCGCCGTGGCTGACCGCGCCAAGACCAGCGACCGCCAGATTCCGTTGCGCCAGCGCTACGCCGAAGTACTGGCGACCTGGGACGAATACGTCGAGCCGATGATCCAGTTGGTGAACGCCGACGGCGCCTTCGAGCAAGGCGTGCGCAAGGTGGAAAACGTGCTGCTGCGCATGCTCACCGAGCAACAGCGTCTTGGCCACCTGGTGGACGACGACATGCTGCTGCGCACCCACGCACGCATTCTCGAAATGCAAACCAGCGCCCAGCTGACCTTGCGCCATGCACGGGAGTTGCTGCTGCCGCTGCGTGAAGAAGCACGCCGGCATAACGCCGTGACTCGCGGTGCGGCGCTGGCCCTGTCGGCGATTCGCCGCAAAGGCCTGGACGCGGTGCCGCAAGCGGCGATGCCGATGTTCACGCGGCCGCAAAGTACCTTCCTGGGCAGTGCCAGCCAGGTCGAAGCCTATGTGTACGCCTTGGCGAATTTCGAGCCGAAACCGGCGCGTTTCCCCAAGGCGCACAAGTCGCACAAAGGCGAAGCCCCGCGCGCACCGCGTACGGTCAAGGAAATGCTTGAACGCTGCGAAGACGCGTTGCCAATGCCGGACCTGATGACCTGGCTGCTGGAGCAGGAACCGGACGGCGCCACCGATGAATTGCTGTACTGGTTCTCGCGCCTGTCCCGGGAAAAACGCTTCAAGCGCGAGCGCCTGGAACGTCGCGATTACCACACCCACGAGCACCAGGTCAGCCTGCGCTCCTTCGCCCTGCTCCCGGCCGGCGTCGATGCCACCGAGAATTCTGCGAGCACGCCTTATGCATCTTGATCTATCCGAACTGTCCCAACTGGCGCCGATCTTTCGCGAGCTGTTCAAGGGTTACCACGTCAGCCGCCGCGACCCGGAGCTGTACGCGCAATTGTCGAACTTCCAGGACCAGTACCGCACGCTGTTCAAGGCGCTGGGCTTTGAGCTGGTATGCGATACCCGCGGTTTCTACTACTTCGTCCCGGACACCGCCGTGGCTGCCGCGCAGGTGAACAAAACCGCCCAGCGCCTGGCCTTGTTTACTTTCATCATCGTCGAACACCTGGCCGACCAAGGCCGCGACCCGGTTGCCGTGCTCGACGGCGGCAGCCTGGGCCGTGATGAATTGCCTTCGTTGCTGGAGAAATACCGTGACCTGTTTATCCAGGCCGAGGTGCAAACCCAGGAAGAACTCGAAGAAAAAATCATGCGCCGCATGACCCAACTGGGTTTTGCCAGCGAAGACAACGGTATCTACCGCTTCCTGCCGCCGATGCACCGCTTCCTGGATGTATGCCTGTCGGTGCAGCAAGACCGCGACCTCGCCGCCAGCGTGCACAGCGTACTGCCACTGCCAGCACCGGTGATTATCGACGAAGACAGCGATGAGAAACTGCTGAAGACCGATGACCCGCTGGATTTGAGCGCCTTCACTGAGGAAAGCGAAGAAGATGCCCTGGCCCGTGCCATTGCCGAAGAACAGGAGACCGACGCATGAGTAAGGAACGCTACGGCATCCGCCGCTTCGCCCTATTGAACACCGCCGGTTACAGCCTGGGTTTGTTCCCGCTGGAAGAGCCGCTGTCGGTGTACGGCGCCAACAACCTGGGTAAATCCGCCTCGATCAACGCCTTGCAGTTCCCGATCCTGGCACGTATGTCGGACATGAGCTTCGGCAAGTACACCCTGGAACAATCACGGCGCTTCTACTTTGCCACCGACACCAGCTACATCCTGGTAGAAGTCTCGCTGCCCCACGGCCCCCACGTCATCGGCGTGGTCGGCCGCGGCCCGGGCGGCGGCTTTGGTCATCAGTTCTTTGCCTACGCCGGCAAGCTGGACCTGGCCCACTACCAGAAAAACGACACCTGCCTGCGCCAGAAAGAGCTGTTCACCAACCTTGAGCGCGAGGGCCTCAAAGCCTACGAACTCAAGCCTGATGAGCTGCGGCGCTTGCTGGTAGGCGGGCATACGTCGATCCCGCTGGACCTGACCCTGATTCCGCTGCGCTCCACCAGCGAGCAGAGCCTGAAGACGTTCCGCGCGCTGTTTATCAACCTGCTACACATGCGCGAAATCACCGCGGCCAAGCTCAAGCAACTGTTCCTTGATGCCTTCGAACACAGCCTGCGTTCGGGCAGTGTCGATTACATCGCAGCCTGTGAAGAAGCCTTCCGCGATGTGCGACGCATGGAGCAGGACTACAACTCGCTGGTGGCAGCCGGCCCCTTGGTTGAAGCCCTGGCCAATGGCGTGAAACAGCGCGACGCCCTGCGCGGCAAACTGCATCGCCTGTCGCCGCTGCTGGATTCGTTGCTGGGGACCTGGTCGGACTACGCCAGTGCGCGCAAGGAAGAGCTGACCATCCAGGCCGAACACTACCGCAACGAGCAGGACGCGCTGCAAAACGACCAGCGCGGCGGCACACAGGAGCTGATGCGCCTGGAGCGCGAAATCAGCGGCATCCAGCGTTGGTTGGGCGAGTTGTCGGTGCTCAAGCATCGCTTTGCCCTAGTGGATGACGTCAAGATGCTGGAGCAACAACTGCTCGCCGCCAAGGACGCCCACGATGAACTGGCGGGCGCCTTGGCGCAGTCGCGACAGTTCAGCGCCGAGGACCTGGACGAGCGCCTGCGCGACCTGGAAAAGCGCTTGAAGTCGGTCAAGCAGCAGCTCGATCACGCGGACAACAACAGCTACGCCAAGCTGCGCGAAGAGTTCTCGCAGCAGGATGTCGAGCGCCTGATGCGCCTGTTCAACAGCTCGTTGTTCAGCCTGCCGCTGGGCGAACATGGCATCACGCTGGACGAGGACGGCCAGTGGGTCAAATCCCTGGAGCAGATCCTCGATGGCTTCAAGGGCGAGCGTTTTGAAGTGCCGGGGCTGTCCATCGATATCTCGCACATCGAGCCGCCGGCACTGCAAGCCCTGGCGGACCGCGCCGCGTTGCGTGACCAGAAAGAACGTCTGGAAAAAGAACTCAAGCAACTGAAAACCCAGCAGGCCGTGGCGTCCGACCGCGCTGCAAGCAAGACCCAGACCGAAGCGCTGTACCAGCAGGTGCTGGACGCCCAGAAGGCTTTGGAAGACTTCCGCCGCACCCAGACCCTGAGTGCCGAGGAAGGCGAGAAGCTCGAACAACTGGCGCAGATGGAAGCCGCCCAGGACGAGCTGAAGCGCTCCAGCGATGCGTTCACCGAGCGCGTGCAGCAACTGTCGGCCAAGCTGCAACTGGTCGGCCGCCAGATCGGTGACATGGAAGCCAAGCAACGCACGCTGGATGACGCCTTGCGCCGTCGTCAGCTCTTGCCGGCGGACCTGCCGTTCGGCACGCCATTCATGGACCCGGTCGACGACTCCATGGACAACCTGCTGCCGCTGCTTAATGACTATCAGGACAGTTGGCAGGGCTTGCTGCGCGCCGATGGCCAGATCGAAGCGCTGTACGCCCAGGTGCGTCTCAAGGGCGTGGCCAAGTTCGACAGCGAAGATGACATGGAGCGTCGCCTGCAGCTGCTGATCAACGCTTATGCGCACCGCACCGATGAGGCGTTGACGCTTGGTAAGGCACGTCGTGCGGCGGTCACCGATATCGCCCGTACCCTGCGCAATATCCGCAGCGACTACGACAGCCTTGAACACCAGTTGGCGCTGTTCAACCGCGAGATCAACAAGCGCCAGGTGTCCAACCTGCAGAGCTTTCGCATCGTGCTGGCGCCGAACAAGGAAGCCCTCAAGCATATCGACCAGATCATCCACAGTGCCGGTCAGTATGAAGAAGGCGAGACCCTCTCGGTGTTCGACCTCAGCCAGAGCGCCGAACAGGACAACAAGAACGAAGAAGCCAAGGAATACCTGGCTCGCCTGGTAGCCGCCAACCATAACCAGTTGGGCCTCAAGGACTTGTTCGAATTGGCGTTCGAGATCACCAAGGTCAACGGCCAGCCGGTGATCCATACCGACATCGACGGCGCTGCGTCCAACGGCACCACCATGACCATCAAGGCGCTGACCAACATGTACCTGTTGCTGCACTTGATGGACCGCGACCAGGCCGGTCGCGTACGGTTGCCGTACTACCTCGATGAAGCGGCAGACATCGATGAGAAGAACCAGGCCGCCTTGCTGGAAACCAGCTTGCAGCTGGGCTTCGTGCCGATCCTGGCGAGTGTAAAGCCGCAGGTCTCTGCCCAGGTGGCGATTGACCTGGAAGGCGGCAGCGGGCCGAACGGGATCTACATCGATGAGGCGGACTGGAAGTACATCCGTCGCCATGATGTGGTGAAGGCGACGATGAATGTACAGGCGGACGAGCCGGAGCTGGATGAAGTCTGACGGGTTGTACTGAAGGCAAAAAGGCCGCGATCCTTTGGATCGCGGCCTTTTTTCGGTTTGGGATTTGCGGTGTGTTTGTGGGCCTCATCGCGGGCAAGCCCGGCTCCCACAGGGATATGCATTTTCAGCAAGTATGCATTCCAACTATGGGAGCCGGGCTTGCCCGCGATAGCCGCGCCTCGGTTTATTTACCGAGTGGAATCTTAGGCGCCCAGGTCAGCCATTCATCCTCAAACTTGTCGAACAACGGGAACGTCTGCTGCGGCCGTGCCGGGTTACCCATGCGCTCGCCATCCGGGGTGGCAAAGGCGATCCCGCCGGCCACCAGCGTTTCCAGGGACTCGGTACGCACGGTCGCGCCCTTGAACAAGCCGAAGTCGAGGCCAAAGCCGCTGGTGTTCCAGAAGCGGCTGCCACTGCGTACCAGCGGCGCGTACTTGGGTTCGATCAGGATGTGCACCAGCACGCGGTCAGCGGTCTGGCCCAACTCGTAGCCGGTGACTTTACCCACCGTCACTTCACGGTAGGTGACCGGTACCCCTTCCTTCAGCGAACCACGGCGGGCAGCGCTGAGTGTGAGGCTCAGGCCAGCCTCCTGATGCACCGCTTCGGGCGGCTGGGCCAGGGCGACAAAACTCTTTTGCGGGCCGGCATTCTTCGCGGCCGGTTGCACTTCGATGTATTGGCCGGTGACCAGGGTCTCCAGGTTAGCCGTCTTCATCAGGCCCAGTTCCGGCTTGACCACCCAGAACTGACTGCCCGTACGCGCAATGCGGTCCGCGACCTGAGTGATACGCGCCTTGAGCAGCACCGACTGCATGTCGGCACTGAGGTCGACACTTTCGATCTTGCCGACATCCAACCCCTTGAAGCGCACCGGTGTGCCGGCGCTCAGGCCGTCGGCGCGGTCGACTTTGATGGTCACCAGAGTGCCGTGCTGGTTGGCGGCATCACGGTCGGCATACAGGCGAAAGCGCGGGATGCGATGTTTCAATGGCACATTCGGTTCCGGCGTTTCGAAGGCGATACCACCCGCCATCAGGCTGGCCAGGGACTCGCTTTTGACCTGGATGCCGCCGGTGAGGCCGCCCGTAAGCGTGACGCCGCTGGCATTCCAGAAGCGCGTCGAGCCGTTGACCAGGCTTTCGTATTCCTTCTCGATATGAACGCCGATCACCAGTTGTTTTTTCTTGCGTGAAAACTGGTAGCTCTGCACCGAACCGACTTTGACCTGTTTGTACAGAATCGGGCTGCCGACATCCAACGAGCCCAGGCTGTCGGTGAGCAGCACCATGTGCAGCCCCGGGGAACGCAGGTCCAAAGGCGGGGCCTTGGCGCGGGCTACGTATTCGCGTTGTGGCGGGGTGCCTTTGTCGCCTGGGCGAATCGCGATGTAGTTGCCCTTGACCAAGGCCTCCAGGCCAGTGATGCCTGCCAGGGAGATGGACGGTTTGACCACCCAGAATTGCGTGTCTTCGACCAGGTAATCTTCAGCCAATGGATCGAGGGTCAGCTCGGCGCTGGCGCTGGACAGGTCCGGATCGATCTTCAGGGTTTTCAGGCTGCCGACCTGGATGCCTTTGTACATGACCGGCGTACGCCCGGCCTGCAGGCCTTCAAAGTCAGTGAGCTTGACCTTGACCTTGATCCCCGCTGCGGCGGCATCGAAATCTTCGTATAGGCGGAAAGGCAGGCTCGGGTCGGTGGGCGGGCTGTCTTTGCGGTTTTCAGGAGTGGCGAAGGCGATACCTCCGGCGACAATGCTGGAGAGGGATTCGCTGCGCACTTTCAAGCCGGAAAGGTTGGCGTCAATACTGATGCCGCTGGCATTCCAGAAACGCGTGTGTTTGCGCACCAGGTTGGCGTAGGTCGGCTCGATATAGACCTTGATCTCGACGGTGCTCTGGTCTTCAGACAGCAGGTAGCTTTTAACCTGGCCGACCTGAATCTGCTTGTAGAACACCGGGCTGCCACGGTTCAGCGAGCCCAGGCGATCGGCCTTGAGGGTCAGGTGCAAGCCGGGCTTGGCGTCGGATAACGGCGGTTCTTCGGAGAGCGCCTTGAACTTGCGCGTGGGCTCGCCGTCACCGGGGCTGGCGGCGATGTAGTTACCTGAAACCAGGGTTTCCAAGCCGGTGATGCCGGCAAGGCTGACGCTGGGCTTGACCAACCAGAAGCGGGTGTTGGTCTTCAGGTACTGCTCAACGTCCTTGTTCATCTCGATGGTGGCGATCACCCCGCGATTGCTGCCCTCGTCATCCAGGGCCAGGGTTTTGACCTTGCCCACGGTCATACCTTTGTAGACCACTTCGGTCTTGTTGATCTGAATGCCTTCACCGCTCTCAAAGCGAACTTGAATCTCGATACCTTGCTGGGAATAGGCACGCCACCCCAGCCAGCCACCGATGATCAGGGCAATCAGGGGCAACACCCAAATGGCCGACCAGTTAGAGGCTGGGCGGGTTTTAGCTTTAGGCAAATCACTCATGGTCGTCGTCCGACTCCGTGTTATCCCAAATCAGTCGGGGATCGAAAGTTACTGCGGCAAGCATCGTCAAGATCACCACACTGGCGAACGCCGCAGCGCCGAGGTTGGCCTCGACACTGGCGAGTCGCCCAAAGTTAACGACCGCCACCAGGATGGCGATCACGAAAATATCCAGCATGGACCAACGCCCAATGAATTCGATAAAGCGATACATCACAATGCGTTGTTGCGCGGACAGTGGCTGGTGACGCTGCACCGAGAACAGCAGCAAGCCAATGCCGACCAACTTGAAGGTCGGTACCAGGATACTGGCGATGAACACCACGGCAGCGATAGGAAACATCCCGTGCTGCACCAATTGGATGACACCCGACATGATGGTGCTGGGGTCGCCTTGGCCGAGGGAGCTGACCGTCATGATGGGTAACAGGTTAGCGGGGATATACAGGATTGCGGCGGTGATCAACAGTGCCCAGGTGCGTGCAAGGCTATTAGGGCGACGGGCATGGATCAACGCGCCGCAACGGGTGCAGAGTTGCTCATCGGTATCCGCTTCCTGCTTGTTCAACTCATGGCATTCGGTACAAATCAGAATGCCTGCATCAATCGCCCGCATGGTCATCCTCTCCTGACAGCGCTTGCCAGATCTGATGAGGTGACATCACCACCTCAAGCAGAACTTGGACTATTAATAAACTGACGAAGCAGACCAGACCCAGGCCAATGGTGATGGAGGCCATATCGGCGAGCTTTACGATCGCCACCAGCACACCCATCAAGTAGACCTCCAACATCCCCCAATCCTTCATGTGGTGGTAGATGCGGTATAGCAGCAGCCCGTAGTTGCGACCGATGTTCCAGCGAATGCTGAGCAGCACTGCCAATTGGCACAGGAGCTTAAGCAAGGGGATGCCCATGCTGCACAGGAACACTACGGCGGCAACGCCTTGCATACCGGTATCGAACAGGCCGACCACGCCGCTCCACACGGTGTCCTCCGAGGACTGCCCGAGTAGATTGAGCTGCATGATGGGCAAAAAGTTCGCGGGGATGTACAGCAGCAGGGCTGCCAGTACCAAGGCGAGGCTGCGCTCGACCACATTGTGCCGATGAGCGTATAGCTCGTAACCACAACGTGGGCATTGGGCTTTTTCGCCGAGGGCGAGCGTTGGTTTGCGCATCAGCAAGTCGCACTCATGGCATGCCACCAGGTCGTCCAGCGGTAAATCCGACACCTCGCGGGCATCAACCGGATCGGGCATAGATAGGGCTCTGACTCTAATAATGGTTAGGTGGCTATTCTAGTGGTGTCGCTCAGAAATAACTGTGCAAATTTGTCGGGCCAGTCAGGTCGCAGGTGGGGGCGGACAGGCGTGCGGGGACAAGGCGGACACTTTTCGAGCGCCCAAAACAAAACCCCA